>CAMBHQ010000063.1 GCA_945867245.1 uncultured Porphyromonas sp. | reverse complement strand
TGGTTGGTGGTCAGTGGTCAGTGGTTGCTGGTCAGTAGGCAGTGGTTGGTGGTTAGGAGTCAGTGCTCAGTGGTTGGTGGCGGTAGCCCACTAGCCACTGACCACTGCTTACTGCTCACTATAGTCCTAGTAATTGTAGTATCTTTGTGCCTAATAAGAATTAGATATATAATATGGAGCTAGAAGCTAAATACAATCCCGCCTCTGTCGAAGGTAAATGGTACGAGTATTGGATGAAGCATAAGTTCTTCCACTCTACTCCCGACGCACGCAAAGCCTACACCATCGTAATACCCCCACCCAACGTAACAGGAGTACTGCACATGGGGCATATGCTTAATAATACGATACAGGATATATTGATACGCCGTGCTCGTATGAAAGGGCTCAATGCTTGCTGGGTACCAGGTACAGACCACGCTTCTATTGCTACAGAGGCCAAAGTGGTGGCTCGCCTGGCACAGCAGGGCATCAAAAAGAGCGACCTTAGCCGTGAGGAATTCCTCACACACGCTTGGGATTGGACACGCGAATATGGCGGTATCATCCTAGAACAGCTGAAGCGTCTCGGGGCTTCGTGCGACTGGGACCGCACGGCCTTCACTATGGACGAGGCACGTAGCCAAAGCGTCCTAGACGTATTCGTGGACCTATACAACAAAGGACTTATCTACCGTGGTGTCCGCGTAGTAAACTGGGACCCCGTGGCCAAGACGGCCCTCAGCGACGATGAGGTAATATATAAGGAGGTACAAGGCAAACTCTACCACCTGCGCTACTTCGTAGAGGGTGAGGATAGGTATGTAGTAGTGGCTACTACACGCCCCGAAACAATTATGGGTGATACTGCAGTCTGCATTAACCCCCAGGATGAGCGCTATCGTGACCTCGTGGGCAAGCGCCTAATAGTACCGCTAGTAGGCCGTAGCGTGCCTGTGATAGAGGACGAATATGTAGACCTAGAGTTTGGTACGGGCTGTCTGAAGGTAACCCCCGCACACGATGTCAATGACTATATGCTTGGTGAGAAGCATCAGCTAGAGACCATCGATATATTTAATGATGACGCTACGCTCAATGAGCATGGAGGACGCTATGCCGGTATGGACCGCTTCGAGGTACGCCAGCAGATAGAGCAGGACCTACAAGCGGCGGGACTACTAGAGCGCACCGAAGACTACAGCAATAAGGTAGGGCATAGCGAACGCACAAACTCAGTGATAGAGCCCAAGCTCTCTATGCAGTGGTTCCTCCGTATGACGGAGCTGGCAAAGCCTGCACTAGATGCGGTAATGAACGATGACGTTAAACTACACCCTGCTAAGTTTAAGAATACTTACCGCCATTGGATGGAGAACGTCAAGGACTGGTGTGTAAGCCGTCAGCTTTGGTGGGGACACCGCATCCCAGCCTACTACCTGCCCAATGGTGGCTATGTAGTAGCTAGTACCGAGGCCGAAGCACTCCGTCTGGCTCAGGCGCAGGATGCCTCGCTTACAATGGCAGACCTTCGTCAAGACGAAGATTGTCTAGACACGTGGTTCTCTAGCTGGCTCTGGCCTGTAACGGTGTTCGCTCCTATTATTGGCGAGGGCAACGAGGAGCTGGACTACTACTATCCTACTAGCGACCTAGTAACGGGTCCGGACATCCTATTCTTCTGGGTGGCACGTATGATAATAGCTGGCTACGAGTTCAGAGGGAAAAAGCCTTTCGAGAACGTATATCTAACAGGTATTGTACGCGATAAGATTGGCCGCAAGATGAGCAAGAGTCTCGGCAATTCGCCAGACCCTCTGGAGCTAATTGATAAGTTCGGGGCGGATGGTGTGCGTATGGGGATGATGATCTCTGCCGCTGCGGGCAACGACATCCTATTCGATGAGGCGCTCTGCGAGCAAGGACGTAACTTCTGCAATAAAGTATGGAATGCCTTCCGCCTCGTGAAGGGCTGGCAGGTCGATGTGGTACTAGCACAGCCCGAGGCCTCACGACTCTCTGTGCAGTGGTTCGATCAGCGTATGAGTCAGGTATTTGTAGAGGTTGATGACCTTATGAGCAAGTACCGCATTAGCGAGGCTCTGACGGCTATATATAAGCTAATACGCGATGAATTCTCTAGTTATTACCTAGAGCTCGTAAAGCCAGCCTATGGAGCACCTATTGATGCTAAGACCATGGCGGATACGGAGCGTTTCTTCGAGAGCCTACTGGCACTGCTACACCCCTTTATGCCATTTATCACCGAGGAGCTATGGCAGGCCCTCAGAGAGCGCCAGGAGGGTGAGAGTCTGATGGTAAGCCTGCTACCTGCTACTGTAGAGGTAGACGAGGACTTCCTAAAGCACTTCGCTCAGGCACAGGAGCTAATCTCAGCTATCCGCAATATCCGCACGAGCAAGAACCTCTCACCCCGTGAGCCTCTAACGCTGGAGGTAGCACCTAGCTATAGCGATAGGCTAGACGCCGTAGTGGCCAAGCTCGCCAATCTCTCCGCTGTCAAGCGTACGACAGAGCGCAGCGAGGGGGCTATTACCTTTGTAATCGGTACGGATGAGTTTGCTGTGCCTATGGCTGGGCTTATTGATGCCGAGGAGGAGATTAAGAAGCTGGAGGCCGATCTAGAATATCAGCAGAAGTTCCTCGCTAGCGTAGACAAGAAGCTAAGCAATGAGAGCTTCGTCGCCCGAGCCCCAGAGCAGGTCATCGCCCTAGAGCGCAAAAAGAAGGCGGACGCAGAGAGCCGTATCGCTACTATAGAGCAAAGCCTCAAGCAACTACGAGGCCAGTGCTAAGTCGAACCACAGAAACAGCCACGATTATGGGCAACGCAAACAAAGAAGTACAAGTCCTGGAGCGCCTCTTCCGTAGCATAACGGAGGAGGGTAGCCCGACGAAGCTCTCAGTAGGGATAACGGACTTATTCGTCCGTATCAATGTCGGCACGGGCGAAGTGGCTCTCTACGGAGATGATGACGAGCAGATAGCCTCTACGGTGGTATTCGCTTGGGTGGGTACCGAAGGGCGTCCGACCAAGGCGATGCTGCACAGTCTGCGCGAGACGATAGCTCTACTGGAGGCTACAGGCTATTGGGAGTACGAGCTCTTTGAGCGTCCCTTCTCGGTCGCACTGGTAGACGATGCCTTCGAGACAGTAGAGGAGCTCTTCTTCCGTGATGATGAGCTGGTGTTGGCAACGAAGCCACTACTAGAGGGACTTGATGAAGAACTCAGCAGCTTCCTCAGTAAGATACTTAGCGACTAAGCAATACACAGAGATAGCACCCTTTTGGTATGGTCCTCGGGCCGTGTCGAGAGGGTGCTTTTCTTACTACTACTTGGCTCTCGGACTACTGCTGGGCTTGGCATCGTGTAGTAGTGTATGGAGCTCTTGCTAGAGCAAGCTCTAGGCACTACTATTGCAAGTGCAAAATTTTAGTACTGAAATCTCAAGATTGCAGTACTGCATTTTGAAATTACAGTACTGCAAATTCAAAGTTTTAGTACTGCAATTTTCGCCAGTGTCTACTAGCCTGCGTAGACTTATCCAGAGGAGGCTTGGGCGAGAGCTTACATCAGAGGAAATTTTACCGGTACAGCCTGCAAGTTGTACCGGTAAAAAAATGAGTTTGTAGCGGTACAAACTTCGGTTTTTACCGCTAGTGCAGAGAGCCTATCCCGATAGGGGCTCTGTGAATAGATAGTTGCCCCGAGAGTGGGGGCTTAGGATAGATAGAATACGAAGCAATAGATACTATTATGAGATACATAGGCTACCTAAATTTGTTGTTGCTCTGCCTGTTGGCTACGTTTAAGGCCGAGGCACAGCGCTACGAAGATTATTTCCGTGATAGCACCCTGCGTATAGACTATGCCTTTGCTGGGGATGTGCGCTCTACGAGTATTCAGCCCGAGGAGCTGCATTGCCTGCCTCGTTGGTATGGTAGACGTAGCCACTTGTCCGAGTTGCCACTAGAGGGCAATGGGCGTATTACGGTGCGCGACTCTATAACGGGGCAGGTGATCTACCGCCATTCGTTCTCCTCTCTGTATCAGGAGTGGCTCTCCACGCCCGAGGCTCAGCGTGTAGCCCGTAGCTACGAAAATGTCTTCCTGCTGCCTTATCCTCGTCGTACGGCTCAGATAGAGATAGAGCTAGAGGATATGATGCGCAGGACGATATCAAGGCAGAGTTTCTACTTCGAGCCTAGCGATATACTAGTACGTCAGCATACAACGGTCGCTCCGACCAAGCATAGCTACCTGCACAGGGCTAAGCACTCGGAGTCAGCTATTGATATTGTTATCCTAGCCGAGGGCTATACCGAGGCGGATATGCCTAAGTTCCTCCGTGATGCAGAGCGTGCAGGGCGAGAGCTATTACGCTATGCGCCCTTCTCGGACTATCAAGACTACATCAATATCATAGCTGTAGAGAGTCGCTCGCTAGACTCGGGCGTCAGCGTGCCACGGGAGGGCAAGTGGCTGCGTACGGCTTTCTCTGCACACTTCGATACCTTCTACAGCGAACGCTATCTGACGACGCGCAGAGTGAAGGCTATCCACGATGCGCTCATCAATATCCCCTACGAGCATATTATTATACTCGCCAATACCGAGACTTATGGTGGGGGCGGCATTTATAATAGCTATACGCTCAGTAGTATCGACCCACGTTACTTCCTGCCAGTGGTGGTACACGAGTTCGGACATAGCTTCGGCGGTCTGGCGGACGAATATTTCTACGAGCAGGATGCTATGACGGACTCTTATGCGCTCGATGTAGAGCCATGGGAGCAGAATATAACGAGCCTAAAAGATTTCAGTGGAAAGAAGTGGCACAGCCTAATCCCCAAGGGCACACCTATACCAACGCCTCTAGCCGACAAAGGGCGTTATCCTCTGGGCGTCTATGAGGGGGCGGCTTATACTGCCAAAGGTCTGTATCGTGCTAGTGATGACTGCCGTATGCGCACCAATTCATATCCTACCTTTTGCCCAGCTTGCCACAAAGCCTTGGACGAGTTAATCCGCTTTTATCTACCGGAGGAGGCAGCTAAGCTGAGCCGACTAAAGGTTGAGATACCAAAAGATAAAGCACGAAGTCGGTCTAGTAAGCGCAAGTAGATGATTTATTCTTGCGCAGAATGAGTATCTTTGTGTATACTCACTAATAAGTATCAAAATGACAAACAAACAGCTATACCATCTGGCCGAGTATCCACACCGGCTACGTAAGAAATTCGGGAATAAGCGCGTTATCCGCTATCAGGAGCGTGACCTTGGCCCATGGCTCAACCTCAGTGGAGAGCAATTTGCCGATAGATGTCTCGCTGCTGCTAAGGCGCTTATCCACGAGGGCGTAGAGGTTGGTGCTAGGATAGGTTTCTATACGCCCAACTCGGTCGATGCCTTGGCTGCAGAGCTTGGGGTATATATGCTACGTGCTGTGTGCGTCCCCCTGTATGCTACGAGTGCACCCGAGCAAGTGGAGTTTATCGTAGAGGATGCAGAGATAGACTTGCTCTTCGTAGGCGGGCAGTATCAGTACAACAATGCCTGGGCGTTTCAGAAGCGTAGTGGCAAGCTCAAGCGCATAGTAGTGATAGAGCCCGAGGTGGTGCTTCATCCCGAGGATAATATCTCAGTCAAGTACGAGGAGTTTATCCGCCGAGGAGACTCTAAGCCCAACGAGCACGCTGCTAATGTACGAGCCTCGGAGGCTCTGGCTGAGGATATGGCGGTAATTATATATACCTCGGGAACCTCGGGGCGTAGTAAGGGCGTAGTCCTCAGGCATAAGCACTTTATGGTGCAGATACAGGCGCACGTAGAGCTATTTCCCTTCCTCGGT
>CAMBHQ010000062.1 GCA_945867245.1 uncultured Porphyromonas sp. | reverse complement strand
TGCAGGTTGAGGTTTTGCGCCCAGTGCTTGCACTCTATTAAGATGATAGGCTCGCCGTCCTTGGCTATGCAGTAGTCGATTTTCTCCCCCTTTTTAGTGCCTATATCACAAGTCATCTCTGGTATTACCTCGGTCGGGTCGAACACGTCATACCCGAGCATATGCAGAAAGGGCATGACAAAAGCAATCTTTGTAGCCTCTTCGGTCTCTGTGCTTGCTTTGAGCTTATCGATTTTCTCGGCTAGCTGTTTCAGTTTGTCTTTGAAATCCATATTAGTATATGTTGATTGGTGTTATATCATCTCATATCTATTAGTCAGAGCATATCGCTCTGCATCTGCCATAAACAAGTCGCCATATCTTTGGCTTCTTCGCTATATCCTTTGTCTATAAATGTATAATCAGAGTATCTTTTGTGTGCTACCGCTCGGTATCACAAGCCTGAAAAGTGTATCACAGATTGTGCGGATAATGCTAAATAGTGTGGATTCTTGCACCCTTTGGAGGGGGGCATATAGGGGTTAACAATAACAACAACTAGATAAAATAGAGGCGGTTATATCGAAATACAACCACCTCTATAGTGACCGAGATGGGATTCAAACCCATGACCTTCAGAACCGGAATCTGACGCTCTATTCAGCTAAGCTACTCGGCCGGTAGACTGCGAGTGGACAGTCTGCCCGCTCGCAATGCAAAGATACAACTATTTATACCAACATACACCACGCTCCGCTGTCATTTCCAGCTCTAGGAGACCGCCACGCTGAATAGTCTTCAGGTCTAGGCTCTTGTGTGGGTAAGGTTTGCCATTAAGACGAACAGACTTAATATACTTATTCTCAGCCGATAGCCCCTTGGCACGAATCGTAAAAGGCTTGGCTCCTAGAGGAGCTATCTGCACCTCTGGGAACAAAGGCGAAGTTATCAGATAATCGTTGCTCGCCTCTACAGGGTACAGACCAATAGCACTCATTACATACCATGCCGACATCTGGCCGCAGTCTTCGTTACCGCAGATACCATCGGGCTTATCCGTATATAGCCTCGTCAGAATATCGTACACCAACTCTGTCGTACGCCAGGGCTGACCTGCATAATAATAGAGGAAGGGGACGTGATGCCCAGGCTCGTTGCCATGCGCATACTGCCCTATCATACCTGTCGAGAAGATGGGTAGCTCTATATGGCTAGGCGTCTCGTCAGCGAAGAATTTGTCTAGACGCTGTACGAACTGCTCGCGCCCGCCCATCATCTCCATAAGCCCCTCGGGGTCGTGCTGCGCACTCCATAGATACTGATAGGCATTGCTCTCTGTGACATCCTCGGTATAAGCGAAGGGGTCGAAGTCGCCCTTGAAGTCCCCATTAGCCAAACGAGGGCGTAGGTAGCCCGTCTCGGCATCCCAGTGATTGCGGTAGTTGCGTGCTGACTGATAATAGCTCTGGGCCTCTGCCTTATAGCCTAGATAATCGAGGATACGCGCCCCTGCCCAGTCGTCGTAAGCATACTCGAGCGTCAGCGATAGGCTCTCTTTGTGCACATCACTAGGTACATAGCCCAGACGACGATACTCCTCCATAGCACGATAGCCCTTACGATTGAGTGTCGAGAGGACGGTACGACGTAGCGCCTCCTTATCCTTGGGCTTGTAGATACCTGCCTCTAGTGCAGCCGCAATGACAGGTAGCGAGTGATGCCCTATCATCATATCCGTCTCGCTGGCCCACATATTCCAGATGGGTAGATGCCCCTTGTTCTGATGGCCAAACTCTACGAGCGAATGTACCATGTCTCGGTTGTAGCGAGGCAATATAATATTGTACATCGGATGAGCCGTGCGGTAAGTATCCCAGAGCGAGAAGGTACTATAATGCTTACCCTTGCCTCTGTGTATCTTGCCATCGGGTCCTCTGTAAGCACCATCTACATCGCTATATACGGTAGGGCAAATCATAGCGTGGTACATAGCCGTATAGAAGGTACGTGCCGTAGCGAGGGCTGTCGCCTGAGGGATACGAATCGTCCCTAGATGGCGCTCCCAGGCTGATGCGACCTTAGCCTGATAGGCCGCAAAGCTCGGTGCGCGCTCGGCCATATAGTTGCGTCGGGCAGCCTCCTGGCTGACACCCGAGAGCGCTGTCTCTACCACAAGCTCATCCCCTGCCTGCACCGAGTAATGCAGCCGAGCCGTATAGCCCCAGCCCTGCTGCGCCTTCGTGTCGGGGTGATAGAGCGGGATGCTATCCAGCTCGATACGCTTGGGCGCACGGCTTAGGCGTGTATAGAAATACACGCGCTGTCCCCTAGCCCAGCCATCGCTGTAGCGGTAGCCCTGTATCTCGCGGCGGCTAGCGTCCCAGCGTAGTCCCGAGGCCTCGGTGCGGTCCCAGTTGGTAGCCTTGGCTAGGTCTAGGTACACGACAGCCGAGTCGCTCGCACGATTGAAACGATACTGCTGCACCCCGATATGCTCGGTAGCCGTCAGTGTTACACGTATATCGTAGGGCTCTAGGAGGACGGAGTAATGCCCAGCACTGGCCTCCTCTTGGCTATGCCGAAACTTAGCGTGTACACCCAGTGGTGCCTCGGCACGCAGGGCCGGCTCGAGGACTGGCATGAAGCTAATGTCGTACAGGTCGCCTGCCCCTGTGCCACTTAGGTGGGTATGGCTAAAGCCTGCTATCGTGCTATCTGGATAAAAGTAGCCAGCAATGCGGTCCCAGCCTGGCAAGCCGTTATCGGGGCTAAGCTGCACCATCCCGAAGGGCGAACTGGCACCTGGATAAGTATTACCGACCCAATCGGTACCAATCAGTGGGTCTACTAGTTTACTGCGCTTATAGGGTCTCTCTAGGGAGAAGCTCATCAGTATAGCCCCGAGGGCTAGGAGCGAAAGGTATCTATAGTTCATGTGCTCTATTGTTTACAGGAGGCAAAGGTAAGCAAAAGCTACTCAGGCACAAAGCAACAGCAGGCACGCCGAGGCGTGCCTGCTGTTGCTGCGAGTCGAAAGACTCTGCTAGTTCTTAATTTTTAGGTGCCCCATGGAAGAGGAACACAGGTACATGGTTTTGGTTTCCATAGCTAACATTATACCCCGGAGCTGTACCAGCTCTGATGCCTCCCCAGGCCCAGGTAATCCAGTTCTGGGTGCCATCAGTGGCCTTGTTACTTACCCAGTAGGTGTTACCCGGTGTCAGAATGATATGCTCGGGATAATAACGCCATGAATACTCATATGATGAATCCCAATCGCCAGTAAAAAATTCGTGAGGAGGCAAACGCCTAGTATCATCGGCTCTGATGGGGAAGACGAGTGTTACATCTGGCTTGTCGAAGTGCGTATCGAGAATATCGCTAACCCCCCGAATAGTGGGGTCCGAACCAATCTTCTTAATCTTGACAACCATATAATTGACATCACGGGTGAATCGGAGCTTATCATTAGCCGTTCTTGGATTGGCATCTTTTAGAGTAAGAGGTTGGGGGCTACTCCATGATATTTCATCACCTGCCTCTGGAAAACCACTCTCGAATGGCCGCGACCCGTCGGGGTATTCGAGAAACCACCATTGACGGTAGCCATTAGTGACTAGCGGGTTATACCAAGTGAGTTTAGAGTCCGTAACATAAAACTGGTCTGTATCGTTCTTCATTTGGGGATCATAGTCATAAGGATAACTCCACGTAGGGTGGACAGGTAGCCTATCACGGACCATTTCATATTGTACGGCAATTCTACGGCAGTTATTGGCACCATCCGAGAATCTTAGGGCGCGTATAGCCGTTTTGGTTGTGCGCCACTCATACCCAATGGGCTTACCGTCAGGTCGATTAGTAGGAGCTGTAATCATCTGTTCAACTGGATATGGCTCCTGAGGTCTTTTCGTCAGCCTAGGGGTAAAGTCATAATAAGATGTTACCGTCTCTACCGTAGCCCCCCCATCGAAGCTCACACGCTCCTCAGCCTCGGTAGTACGATTATGCCCCGCAAAGTTAAACACCGTAGTAGTGTCTGAGGTCGGGATAGGGAAGTAGTCTGCTATAAGACGCACCCCCGCAGGATTAAAGATACGCTCCTCTCTAGTGTCTACGTTGATGTAGTCGGCCTCCGCCGTCTTAAGGTAAGGGATTATGTAGTGTGGCTGCTCCCCCATGAGGTCTAAAGCCTCACTATAAAACTTGAAAGGCCAGCCACCATTAGCCTTCATCCAGACAAATGGGTGGTAAGTCTCGAAGGCCGTAAGGTTAGCAAAGCCCAACCCGGAGTAGTTGCCACGCTGAGCGCCAAACTGATGCACTCCATTCACCATGGGCATACTGCCACATAGGTCTAGGTTATCTCTTAATGGATTAAACTGCCCAGGGTCTGTCGTAGGGAAAATCAGCCCCCACTCCTCCATCGAGGGGATGTGGTAGTTGTTGCCATATTTAGCATTTATCTCTCTCTTGACATCCTCTATGGTCTTATCAACTATTCGAGTCGCAAACATCAGAGTTGCGTCTGTTGGCCTTGTAGGGGCAAAGCGCAGCTCATTATCCTGCTCATTCACTAGAGGCATCATATCCTCGGGGGTACGTACCTCTAGAGTCCTAGCAAACATCTGCTCGTTGTAGAGCTTAGGTGTCGAGTTGTCTCTCTGCGCAAAGCCTGCGAAGAGCTTTAGATAATCGAAAGCGCCAGGGCATACATCTGCTGCAGCGTCCGAGATTGCCAGCAGCATACGTCCCTGTCCCTCGGGCAGAGCAGCAGGCGAGGTCGTCGTACTATTGCGTTCGAAAACACTCTGGCCATCAATCGTCCAGCTCGTGCTAAGCCCCTCTACATTCTTGCGGGGCATCACCCACAGGTAGTATATATCCGAGTAGGCATTAGCCGCTAGCGTAATGGGGCTAGGCAGAGTGTATTCCTTTTCCCACTCGGCAGGATTGGCCACCTCACCCTTGAGGAGGTTACCCCCCGTCAAATCTGCTAGGCTGTACATCCAAGAGCTGAAGAAAGCATTTGTCCTCAGCTTGACCGAGCTGACACTCTTCTCTGCGGCCGTGGCATTGTGTATCTGCACACGTAGCAGCATCCCACTGGGCTCGAAGTGTAGCGTGCAGTTATTGAGCGTCGTGGCACCATCAGGCAAAGTAAAGGTTGAGCTTGCCACGTAAGGGCCCTTCGTCTGTACGACCCCATTCTGGGCCTGTATAAGCTCAGTAACAGGGAGGGCCGTTACCTTACGGCTGACAGGGTCTAGCGAGGCATACTCTACACCGCCATCACCGACCTCTCGGAGGACGATAGCCGTAATGTTGTACTCGCCTGTCCCACCCTTGGGGATAGTGAGTTTACCTCGGTAGACGACACGGTTTTCTCCGGCTACCTTCTGAAATTCCTTCGTTTGGTACTGGACGTTGCCACCACGCTTGACGGCAATGTACACGGATAGATTCTTATCGCTCATAGCAGGGGTCGTCGTCTGCCCTGCTCTCACATCACCCGACGAGGATGCTATGGATTGATCGACATTCTGCGCTAGTCTGAGGGCTTCTTCCCCAAAAGCGGTCGACAACTCTACGTGTATCTCTCTGCCCTCGCCCAGGCTATCCTCATTGTCTCTATGCTCACGCAGACAAGAGGCTAAGCCCAGCCCTAAGATCAGAAAAGCTACAGCACGAGTTGCCCAATGTAATATCAGTTTCATGCTTGGTTTTATGCTTGTTTTTTCTAGACTATGTTTTATAGTTCTCCTTGCTCGTCGAAGCCATCGAAGTCGCCCACTATGTAAGTGTCTAGGGACGAACTCTCTGTTACCTGCAGGAGTGGAGTAGAGAGCCTAAACCTCTCTATTAATGGGGGAATGTACGTCCCCCTGTCGTTTGCTTTCGCTTTCATGCTATGGTCGTTATCTTATGATACTATTACGTACAAAACTATAATTATTAACATGCTGACGACCAAACAAGGCCAAACCCACAAATTTAATAGGGAAC
>CAMBHQ010000061.1 GCA_945867245.1 uncultured Porphyromonas sp. | reverse complement strand
AGTACACGACGAACTCAACTTCAGCGTCCCCCCTGCGGAGCTAGACGAGGTCATCGAGCTAGTGAAGCGCTGTATGATAGAGGTAGGCAAAGACCTGCGTGTCCCCCTAGAGGTGGGCATCGGCACTGGGCAGAGTTGGCTAGAGGCACACTAGACAGCATCTGCACACGAGTGTACTACCACAGATATATTGTAACTTTGTGTAAGGAAACAATAGAGCATGACTAAGGGAATAGAGATTGATGTGGCCCGCATCATAGCAGAGAAGAGTGGCAAGCGCTTACCAGCGTGGCTAGCACGCCTAGTGCAGCGTCTCATCCACGAGGATGAGATTAACCACATCCTGCGTAGCTATGGGCATCTACAGGGCGACGAGTTCCTCACGGCGCTCCTAGACTACTTCGGCACTACGGTTACCTGGCGCCATGCCGAGCGCCTACCCGAGGATGGGCGGGCCATCTTCGTATCTAACCACCCTCTAGGCGCTATCGACGGCATAGGCATCACACACCTACTGGCCCAGCGCTACGGAGAGGTGCAGTATCTAGTGAATGATATGCTCTATTATCTGCAGCCCCTGCAATCTGTCTTCTTGCCCGTCAACACCTACGGCAAACAGAAGAAAGAAAGCATCGAGCGCATCCAAGAGGTACTGGCGAGCGAGGTCCCCGTAGGGTCCTTCCCCGCCGGCTGGTGCTCGCGCTATCGCGACGGCAAGGTGCAGGACCAGGACTGGAAGCAGAGTTTCATCAACATGGCTATTACCCACCAGAGGGACGTCGTACCGCTTCACTTTGTGGGGCGTAACTCTCGGCATTTCTATCTCATCGATAGAGTGCGCAAGGCTCTCGGCATTAAGTTTGACCTCTGCACGGCTCTACTCCCAGACGAGATGTTCCGTGCCAAGGGCAAGCACTTCGAGGTTATCGTCGGGACGCCCATACGCTGGCAAGACCTAGCCTCAGAGGCAGGGCGAGCCCAGGACAAAGCAGCACGCATACGTGCTATTTCATATCAGCTGGCTGACGAAAGTTAGCTGACACAATGATGCATTAGTATTACATGAATCCAACTACAGAGCAGCCTATCATCGCACCGATTGACAAGGAGCTGATTAAGGCAGAGCTAACCAAGGATTTGTTCCTCCGCCACACCAATAAGGCAGGGAACGAAATTTATATCTTCAAAGCTGCAGATGCGCCCCACACCATGCAGGAGATAGGCAGACTGCGCGAGGAGGCCTTCCGTTTCTATGGCGGGGGGACTGGCAAGCCTGTCGACATCGACGAGTTTGACACCGACCCCGATGGCTATATGCAGCTCATCGTCTGGGACCCTAGCGACGAAGCCATCCTTGGGGGCTACCGCTTTATCTTCGGTAGTGATGTGCGCATCGACGAGAAGGGCAGACCACATCTGGCCACAGGCGAGATGTTTAACTTCAGCGAGCAATTCATGCGGGAGTACCTCCCCCATACCATCGAGCTGGGACGTTCCTTCGTGTCGCTGGCCTACCAGACGACGCGCCTAGGGAGCAAGAGTATGTTCGCCCTAGACAACCTCTGGGACGGCATCGGTGCACTGACGGTACTCAACCCCGAGATGAGATACTTCTACGGCAAGGTAACGATGTATGCCAACTACAATCGCGAGGCACGCAACCTCATCCTCTACTTCCTAGAGCTACACTTCCCCGACCTAGAGAAGCTCGTGGTCCCCATAGAGCCACTGCCCATAGACATCAACCCTAGGCAGATATACGAGCTCTTCCCCACCAACAATTTCAAGAGCAACTACCGCAACCTCAATCGCTATATCCGTAGCCTAGGTATCAATATACCACCACTGGTAAGCGCCTATATGTCTCTCTCGCCCGAGATGCGTGTCTTCGGGACGGCTATCAACCACGAGTTCGGAGGGGTCGAGGAGACTGGTATCCTCATAGCGGTAGATAAGATTATCGACGACAAGAAGCAGAGGCATATACAGACCTTCGCTGCCTCGGCTGACGAACTACGACGCATATGGCGGAACATCTTAAAACAGGTAGGCTTGGCGAAGAGATAGCCCTACGCCTCCTAGAGGAGAAAGGCTATATCATCCATGAGCGCAACTGGGTCTATGGCAACAAAGAGCTAGACCTCATCGCTCAGGAGGGGCAAGACATGGTCTTCGTAGAGGTGAAGACCCGACGAGGCAATGCCTACGGAACAGCCCTGCAAGCCGTCGACGAGGCTAAGCGTCGTAATATCATAGCAGCCGCCAACCACTACATACAGATGCGTTGCCTACGGCTCAATACCCGCTTCGATATTATCGCCATAGAGGTCGCCCCCGACGGCTCCTACACCGTCGAGCATATACCCAACGCCTTCTACCCTACTCTAGAGCTACTGCGTGGCGGACGACGCCGTCAGTCGCTCGGGGGCAGAATACCCAAACAAAAATAAAGACAGTAATATCTAATGTATCAGCGCATAGTACTGTGCCTAGTGGCCCTCATCTGCTGTTATACCCTGAGCGCCCAGTATGAGGCCCCCCGTGAACAAAAAATATCGGCCGAAGAGAAGGCTCGACGTGGCGACAAGACCCGTGGCTACCGCATCGGGGCCAATACAGGCATCCCACAGCAGGTCAATCTGCGGGATACAATAGCTATGGGTGCGCACAGCTACGTCGCTCCCGAGCGCCGTAGCCTTGGCGTCGCCTATGCGGGCAACGCCAACCAGCCCTGGCAGAGTCGCATCTTCTTCGACCGAGCGGCCGAGACACCCGACTTCGTAGCGCTCTCGGGCTATCAAGGTATGCTCTACACACCGGACCAAGTACTCTTCTACGATACTAAGACGCCTCTGACCTTCGTCCACTACCGCAAAAACTTCACAGACAACGTACTCGAGGAGGTCCTCAACGGCACACTCTCGCTTAACCTCGGCAAGCAAATCAACATCGGCATTAGTGCAGAACACGCCTCCGCTCTCGGCTATTATACCAACAACAAGAGTCGCAACATCGACTATCGCATCTTCGGTAGCTATCAGAGCAAACGCTACGACCTCTGGGCCTATGTGGCCAACGACTATTACAAGCAGATGGAGTACGGAGGTATCAGTGATATGAGTTATATCACCAACCCCGACCAACATAGCAACGGCCGTATCAAAATATCGAGCCTCGATATCCCTGTCAATATCACAGAGGGTCTATACAACCGCATCCGCAACGGACACGGCTACCTCTCCCACCGCTACAAACTAGGCTATACCAAGACCATCAAGACGGCAAGTCCGACGAGCAAGCCCGCTCAGATAGACAAGGATGAGCTACAATACGGGCCATCGGAACAGCCCCGTAGCACAGCTAAACAGGCCCAAGACTCGACCATCTTTGTCCCCGTCGGGAGTATCTCGCATCAGCTACACTACAATAAGTCCAGCCGACGTATGATTGCCCCCCAGGGCGGTGAGTTCTGGACGAAACTCTGGGGCGACCCCGTGGCCAATGTCCCCGCATCATCCACGACAGCAGGCACTACGACTGCCGTCTTTGTCCCTAATGACCTCACCGAACTCAAGGTCCTCAAGAATACCCTAGCCCTCTCGCTGCTCGAGGGCTTCCGCCCCTGGGTGAAGGCTGGTCTAACGGCCTACCTCCGCACAGAGAACTACTGGGCCTATGCTTTAGATGCCAATACACGTCAGCGTGAGACGAGCGAACGCTTCTTCTCGGCCTTCGCGGGCGGTGAGCTTGCCAGACACAGTGGCACGGGGCTCAACTTCTCGGCACGTGCCGAGCTAGGCGTCCTCGGACGAGACCTCGGTGCACTGCGTATCGAGGGTGACCTCAAAACCAAATTCAGTCTCCTAGGCAAAGACTTCGGCCTACGTCTCGATGGGCGCTTACTCAATTTCCGCCCAGCCTACTATGCCCAACACAACCGCCATAGTTGGTCGTGGGAGGATAATAACTTTAACTTCACGCGTAGACTAGAGCTAGGGGCTCGTGCCGATTTTAGTAGCTTCGGCTCGTGGGCCGAGATACGCACGGCATCCTTACAAAACCACATCTATTGGACTCGGGACGCTAAGCCCGCACAGGCTAGCGAAGTGATACAGATGTCTATGCTCCGTGCTGGGCATGCGTACAACATCGGCTTCCTCGGCTGGTCGCTAGAGGGGGCCTATCAGCTGAGCAGCAATAGCAATATCATCGCCGTACCCAGCATCAGCCTACGTGGCGACCTATACTTCGACTTTATGATTGCCAAGGTGCTACAGGTACAACTCGGGGCAGAGGCCTATTGGCACAGTAGCTACAATGCTCCGGTCTATCACCCTCTGATGATGCAGTTCGTCAATCAGAACGAGCTCAAAACAGGCGGTAAGGCTCCACTGATGAATGCCTATGCCAACTTCCGCATGCGTACGACCCGCTTCTATGTCCGGATGTTCAACGTCGGAGAGATGTTCTTCGACCCTGCCCGCGAGACAATGCCAGGCTATGTCTACAACCCCATGCACCTAGAGGCTGGCGTCGTTATTGACCTCAAGAACTAAATCCCTACAGCCCATGAACCTCAGCAAACGGATGTGGCTCTATCTAGGACTACTTTTCCTAGCCCTGAGCACGATGTACCTCGTCAAGCCCAAGGAACAGCAGGAGGCCGACAATCAAGCCCGTAGCCGACTGCCACGCGACTATCAGGAGGTTAAGTCCGAAGGTATACTCCGGGTCATGGCTCCCTATCAGATAGGGACCGACAGCACTAAGCAAGGGACAGAAAACGCCCAACAGCTCATCCATCGCCTACGCAAGCGCTCGGGCCTAGAGGTGGAGCTAAGCCTCGAGGACAACACCCATCGTGCGCTGGAGGCCCTACTCCTAGGCGAGGTAGACCTAATCCTAGAGCCCGTAGCGTACACAGCCGAGCTAGATAGTAGCCTATATATCCTACTTGATGAACGACTCGCCGAGCCTATCTACCTAGTGCAACGCCGAGACTCGTCCAAGTACGTCAGCAAACAGCTAGAGCTCGAGGGACGAGAGGTTACACTCCCGCTAAACAGCGAGCTACAGCTCTTCCTACACCATATTAGCGAGGAGATGGGCCTCAATATAGCTATTCGTCAAGATAGCTTATATAATACAGAGCAGCTCATCATGAAAGTGCAGGCCGCTAGTATTGATTACACCCTATGCTCGGGTGAGGAGGCCAAGCGCTATGCTAGGCACTTCCCCGACTTAGATTTTACTCTACCTATATCGCACAACCTAAGGCGTGGATGGCTGACCCGACGCGCCTCCCCAGTCCTAGCCGATAGCCTTCGTCGATGGCTGAGTACAGAAGCTCCACAAAGCAAATGATAGACAAGCATACCGCCGCCCTGCGTGAGCGTATCGAGCGCTCGGGCATCAATAATCCACGCATCGCTGTTCTCGCCTCGGGAGGGGTCGATAGTAGCGTCGTAGTACACCTGCTGCACACGGCAGGCTACCGCCCTACGCTCTTCTATATCCAAATAGGGATGGACAGAGATGGATTCGAGGACTGTTCGTGGGAAGATGACATAGCCATGGTAACAATGCTCGCTAGGCAATATGACCTGCCTCTCGAGATCGTATCACTGCACGATGAGTACTGGGACAATGTCGTCCAATATACGATAGACACCGTACGCCGTGGGCTAACGCCTAATCCCGACATGATGTGCAACAAACTGATTAAGTTCGGAGTCTTCAATCAGCGTTGGGGGCATGCCTATGACCTCATCGCTACAGGCCACTATGCCACTACCTGCTACGAGGGCGATACCTTATACCTCGCTACAGCTCCGGACCCCGTCAAGGACCAAACAGATTTCTTAGCGCAGATAAACTTCGCACAGATATCCAAGCTCCTCTTCCCCACAGGCCATCTGACCAAGGCAGAGGTGCGTGCCATAGCCGAGGAGGCCAAACTACCCAGCGCACACCGCAAGGATAGTCAGGGCATCTGTTTCCTAGGCAAGATCAACTACAACGACTT
>CAMBHQ010000060.1 GCA_945867245.1 uncultured Porphyromonas sp. | reverse complement strand
A
This sequence comes from uncultured Porphyromonas sp., assembly GCA_945867245.1. Classification (GTDB taxonomy): domain Bacteria; phylum Bacteroidota; class Bacteroidia; order Bacteroidales; family Porphyromonadaceae; genus Porphyromonas. The sequence continues at coordinate 6,024 of CAMBHQ010000060.1, read as the reverse complement.
ATAGTTGCGCTCTATTTGTCTTGATGGCAGCTCTACTGCTCGGGGCGTGTTTTGGCGACACGATAGGCGGGCACTTGGCCGCCTAGTAGGTCGACGATCGTCCGCCTATTAGGCGGCCACTTGTCTGCCTACTAGGTGGCCAGTGGCTAGTGGGCAGTGGCTGGCGTAGGCTAGGTCTAGTGTCGCTAGTCTCACTAGGAATACTAGCGCTAGGCTGGCGGGCTTGAGCCCACCCACTAGCCACAGATCACTGCCCACTAGCCACTGCCCACAGATCACCGCCCACTAGCCACCGCCCACTCTCTAGCCCCCTAGCTGGGCTTAGCGATATTCTTTGTATCTTTGGTAGAGCCTATTGCCTCGGAATAGATATTTGTCCTAATACCATAGTATCGAATGTGGGTAAACCAAAGCCCCCGTAACCCCAAGATGTGAGAATGATGACAATAGAAGAGATACAACGCCTGCTACGGAGTACAGAAACCTCACGCATAGAGCGGACTGTGAGTACTACGAATATGGATAAGTTGCAGGAGGCTATCTGCGCCTTCAGTAACGATATGAGCGATTCCCGTCAAAACGGCTACCTCATAATCGGGGCAAAGGACAACGGCGAGCTGTCAGGGCTAAAGGTAGACGATGCCCTCTACCAGAAGATAGCAGGTATCCGGAGCGATGGTAACATCCTCCCCATCCCAATGATGACTTGTGAACGCTATGAGATGGAGGGGGGGGTGATTTGTTGATTGTCGAGGTCCAGCCCGCTTTCTCACCTCCTGTTCGCTATCGAGGACGCACCTTCATTCGTATTGGTCCACGCCGAGACATTGATGGCGACCTTTGATGCCTTGCCTTGCTATAAGGCAACACTGGCCGATGTGGATGTCGACTTTGTGCGCGAGGAATATATATCCAAGGCAGTGGATGCAGATGAGCTTAGGAAGGATACTCGCTCGATTCAGGAGCAGATGGCATCTTTGGGACTCTACGATTTGCAGTACAATTGCCCTACGAATGCCTGCATAATCTTGTTTGGTAAGAGGCCTAAGCAATTCTTACCTGGGATGTATCTACAATATGTCCGCTATGCGGGAGAGGATAAGGGGGGAGAGATTTTGGATGATAAGCCCTTCGAGAGCAATCTAAGTAGGATGATGCCACAGCTCGAAGCATTTATCGACTATGGAGTGGTGCATACACGGCCTGTAGCCGTGAGTAGTCTTAGAGAGAAGACCCTATCCAACTATCCGAAGGAGGCGCTACGTGAATTGATACTAAATGCCTGTATGCACCGCGACTATCAGTCTAATGCCCCCACACGTTTCTATCAGTTTGATGACCGTATAGAAATCATGAACCCAGGCGGACTCTATGGTAAGGCTCGTCCGGAGAACTTCCCCCATGTCAATGATTATCGCAACCCTATTATTGCACAGGCCCTCAAGGTACTGGGCTACGTTAATATGTTTAATAGAGGTATTAGTCGTGTCAAACGTTTGATGCTGGACAATGGAGGCGAGGAGCCACGCTTTGATATTACCAAGATAACAGCCTTCGAGGTGCTTAGTTATTCTGCGATGGAAATGCCTGATAGTCAAAGAAAAATACTGAGCTCCGAAGCAGAGTATTCCCAGCTTCTTACCAAGATATTTACCAAGTTAGTACCCGATTATTTTCCAAGTAAAGAGGAGAAAAACTTGTCTGTGCTTATCCGTAGTTTGATAGAACCTCAGAAGGCTACCGATTTGTCTGCACTATTAGGGCTTACAGACAGGACGCTCCGCAATCGGTATTTGGCCAAGATGTTGCGCGCAGGAGTCATAGAGCTAACCATCCCCGATAAGCCGACCAGTCGTAACCAGCGTTATCGACTCAAAAAATAGTAGAAGTTGAATGGATTAAAATCTGGACGCATATTGCTCCCTGCCCACTAGCCACTGCCCACTCTCTAGCCCCCTAGCTGGGCTTAGCGATATTCTTTGTATCTTTGGTAGAGCAAATTATTAGCGCATGAGTATTTAATATATAGCACTATAATCACTACACCAATGAGAAGAATACTATTGACCACAGCCGGCCTCGCGCTATCAGCCCTAGGGCTCGTAGCTAGCGAAGCCCCGCTATGGCTTAGACATCAGCGTATTAGCCCCGATGGCAAGACCATTGCTTTCTGCTATCAGGGGGATATCTTCACCGTGCCCACGAGTGGCGGTAGGGCCACACGCATCACCAGTCACGTGGCCTACGACCATAGCCCTGTCTGGAGTGCCGACAGCCGTAGCCTCGCCTTCGCCAGCAACCGCGAGGGCAGCGACGACGTATATATCGTCTCGGCCGAGGGCGGTGTGCCACGCCGTCTGACCTTCCACAATAGCTCAAACGAAGTCCCCCAGACCTTCGCCCCTAGTGGGGATATAGTATTCTCTACCTGGCGTATGCCCGCACAGAGCTTCGACCAATATCCCTCGATGATGATGACACAGCTACATCAGGTGTCTACCAAGGGCGGTCGCCCTCGTCAGATCTCCTCGCTCTCTATGCGTCAGCCGAGCTACAACGCTGCAGGCGATATGCTCTATACCGACTACAAGGGCTACGAGGATGAGTGGCGCAAGCACCACGTGTCGTCTATTACCCGTGATATATGGCTACGCAAGGCCGGTGGTAGCCATACCAAGCTCACGAGCTTCCGTGGCGAAGACCGCAATGCTATATGGGATGGTCAGGGCGGATTCTATTACCTGAGCGAGCAGGACGGCACCTTCAACGTATATCACCGCTCCGAGGCCAAGGAGCGCGCCAAGGATAAGCAACTCACGCATTTCCGGGGCAATCCTGTGCGCTTCCTCTCGCGCAGTAACGATGGGCTACTCTGCTTCGGCTACGATGGCGAGATTTATACCCTGCGCCCTGGCCAAAAGGCGCAGCGTGTAGCCATCAGTATTATTAGTGATGTGGCCCCTAGCGATGATGTCCTCAGAACTATCTCAGGGGGTGGGGCTAGTGCCTATGCCGTATCGCCTGCGGGCAACGAGTATGCCGTAGTAGTGCGTGGGGATGTCTTCGTGGTGAACATGGAGCACAATACCAGCCGACGCATCACCTCTACGGGCAGCGAGGAGCGTGGTGTCAGCTTCTCGGCCGATGGGCGTACCCTCGTCTATGCCAGCAACAGAGGGGGCAAGTGGCAACTCTATAAGAGCGAAATCGTACGTAAGGCGGACAAGAACTTCGTCTACGCCAAGGAGCTGCAGGAGACGCAGCTGACCAAGGAGAAGAAGCCTTGCTTCCAGCCTGTCTTCAATCCCAAGGGCGACCAAATTGCCTTCCTGCGTGACCGCAACGAGATAGCCGTCGTAGGCATCAAGGGCGGCGAGGTGCGCACCGTGGTCCCCGAGGGAGCGATACATTCGTATTCGGATGGCGACCAACACTTCGAGTGGAGTCGCAACGGCAAGTACATCCTGACCAACTACTACGGGCGGGGAGGCTGGCTCAATGTGGACTGCGCTCTATACCATGCCGATGGCTCGGGTATGGCTGTGAACCTCACCGAGAGCGGCTACAGCGACCGCAGCGGACGCTTTGCCCTAGGCGACAAGGCAGTGCTCTTTATCAGCGACCGCAACGGCTATCGCAGCCATGGTAGCTGGGGGGCGACGAGCGATGTATACCTGATGTTCCTAGACGAGAAGGCCTATCAGAACTTCCGCATGAGCAAGGAGGACAAAGCCCTGCTAAAGGCAGACGAAGATGCCGAGAAGGTCGAGAAGGCCGAGGCGGAAAAGAAGAAGGCTGAGGCGGAAAAGAAGAAGAACGAAAAGGCCGACAAGAAGAATAAGGACAAGAAGGAGGGTGAGGGCGACAAGGCCGACAAGAAGGCCGAGGCCAAGAAGCCTGCCGACAAGCCCAAGGACGAGGACCTCGTCCTGGACTTCGACAACCGCGAGGCCCGCACTGTACGCATTAGTCGCAACTCGGGTTATATCTACGATGCTATGATAAGTCCCGACGGCAAGAAGCTCTACTTCACCGCTCGCTACGAGAATAGCTGGGACCTCTGGGAGTACGACCTCGAGACGCACGCTAGCCGTATCCTGAGCCCAGGCACCGCGGGCGCCTTCCTACTCTCTGCCGATGGCAAGAAGATATACTTCCAGAAAAACGACGGATTGATGGAGGTCGGCGGACGCACTTATCCCTACCTCGTAGAGCAGAAGCATAAGCCCGTGAGCGAGCGACAGGAGTTATTCTACCATGTGCATGCTACGATGAGGGATAAGTTCTACCTCAAGGATATGCACGGCCTAGACTGGGACAAGTATCGCAGCACCTACGAGCGCTTCCTGCCGCACCTGACGACCACGCAGGACTTCGCAGAGATGCTCAGCGAGATGCTTGGCGAGGTGAACGTCTCCCATACCGGAGCACGTGCGCAGGTGGTGGCCCCCAAGCGGGCCGAGCCTACGGGCGAGCTGGCAGCCTTCTACGACCCCAAGCATCAGGGCGATGGCCTACGCATACTAGAGATTGTGGCGGGTAGCCCACTGCAGGCCGCCAGCAAGCCTATCAAGGCCGGCGATATTATCGAGCGTGTCAATGGCGAGCTCATCAAGGCGGGCGAGCCTATAGAGCCTTACTTCAATGGCCTTGTCGGCAAGCGCACGATTCTCACGCTCAGAGGACAGGATGGCAAGACCTACGAGTCGGCCGTGCGCCCCATATCGCTCTCGCAGGTGGCAGGCCTACTAGAGACGCGCTGGGTGAAGCGTCGCGAGGACCTCGTCCGTGAGTGGAGCGATGGACGCATCGGCTATGTGCATATCCCTGGGATGAATAGCCCTGCCTTCCGCAACGTCTTCAAGAACCTCCTCGGCAAGTACCGCCACTGCGAGGCTGTAGTGGTCGATACCCGATACAATGGCGGTGGCTGGCTACACGAAGACCTTGCCGTACTCCTCAGCGGTAAGAAGTTCTCTACCATGAGCGCACGTGGCCAGTACCTCGGCGAAGACCCCTTCATGCAGTGGAACAAGCCTAGCTGTGTGCTGATGAACGAGGGCAACTACAGCAACGGGCACGGCTTCCCCTACACCTACAAGACCCTAGGCATCGGTAAGCTCATCGGTACCCCCGTACCAGGGACGATGACGGCCGTATGGTGGGAGCGCCTCTTCAGTGGCGATATCGTCTACGGCATCCCTCAGGTAGCGATGAACGATATCAATGGCAAGCCCCTAGAGAATCAGGAGCTACAGCCCGATATCGAGGTGTACAATACGCCAGAGGACTACCTCGAGGGTAACGACCGACAGCTCAAGCGTGCGGTCAACGAGCTACTCAAGTAATCATGCACAAGCGCTGTACCGAGTCTAGCATCCCGAGCTAGCTGCGGTACAGCGCTTGACTAATCTAATTATCTATTCTAGTCATCGCAAGTTATGAGTTGGAAAGACATTTACCAGAGTAAACTATGTACGGCAGCCGAGGCCATCAAGCGTGGTCTGAAGAGTGGCGACCACATCGTCCTCGGGCACTGCGTCGCTGCCCCCGAAGAGCTAATGAAAGCCCTCTATGAGGCCCGTGAGGAATATACCGACCTCAAGAGCTTTCAGATGCTCTACTTCGGTACGCCCTATCACCTGCGCCCCGAGATGCGCCCGCACCTTACTGTCTACCTCAACTACCTCGATGCCCATAGCCGTAGGGCCTATGCCGAGCATCAGGGCGAGTTTATGCCCTGCCACTTCCACGAGGTACCCGAGCTATTCCGCTCTGGTATATACCCTGTCGATGTGGCACTGGTACAGCTATCACGACCCAACGAGGAGGGCTATTGCTCCTTCGGCCTAAGCAATGACTACACCCGCACGGCAGCCGAGCTCGCCCCAGTAGTCCTCGCTGAGGTCAATCCGCAGATGCCTTTCCTCGGGGGCGATAACCTCATACATGTATCCGAGCTAGATGCCATCGTAGAGGTAGACTATGCGCTGCCTGCCGTGCCCCCCGCCCCGATAGGTGAGG
>CAMBHQ010000059.1 GCA_945867245.1 uncultured Porphyromonas sp. | reverse complement strand
GATGCCAATAGCTACCTACTGCGCTCGGGAAAAGCCGCCAACACCTTCACCACTAACAACATCCTACTAGATGCGCAGGGACAGCCTAGCTATAACGTTCCTTACTTCGACCTAACGAAGGGGACACTAAGCAATAAGCTCAACAACGTCCCCGGCATCATATCCAACTATGTCTGGGCAGAGCGTGCCTACCCACCCTACCAGCAGTATGCCCACGCCCTGTATATACAGGAGCAAATAGAATGGGGCAAGCTCAGCCTACTGCTAGGCCTAAGACAAGAGTTCTTTACCGATATCCTCAACATCGGCTTAGACTCAGAGACTCGGGTTACACAGAGCGCACTACTGCCACGTATCGGACTCGTCTACAAACTAAGCCCCGAGGTAAACCTCTATGCTACCTGGCTACGAGGCTACGACCCTCAGTCCGCTAGTGTACAATCCAATCCTAATTCGGGCGGTCCGTTCAGCCCCACCAAGAGCGAGCTTGTAGAGGTCGGTGCCAAGAGCGACTGGTTCGACAAACGCCTCAGTGCTACCCTCTCGCTCTACCAACTCAAGCAGTCAGGTACGCTCTACAAGGCGGGCGACAAGAATAACCCCGACCTACAGACACAGATCGGACGAGAGACCTCACGCGGTATCGAGCTCGACGTAGTCGGGTACATCCTCTCCAACTGGAGCCTTACCGCCAGCTATGCCTACAACTACGCCCGCATAGCCGAGACCGCTATCTCTAGCGAGAAGAACATACAGAAGCCCAACACCCCGCTACACTCTGCCAACCTATGGAGCAAGTATATGTTTACGCAGGGGGCGCTGAGGAACTTCGGTATCGGCATTGGCTCCAACTATGTCGGTAGTCGCAACGGGCAGATAGACCGCAGTAACCCTATCGTCCTACCCGAGTACTGGCTACTGGATGCCGCTCTGTATTACCGCACGAGCAACCTCCAGATACAACTCAACGTCAATAACCTCCTAGACCGCAAGCATTGGGTCGGTGGCTACGACACCGTACGTGTCTACCCAGGCGCACCACGCAATGCTAAGCTATCACTGAGCTACCGCTTCTAGCAGGTCGCTACAGCTGGTAGTATAATACACAGAGACGCCGCAGGGCGAGCTTTATTAGCTCAGCCCTGCGGCGTCTGCGTTATCGACTTAATAGGTTTACTTCGCCTCCTTGACTAGATAGAGGTAAACAGGATAGTGGTCGCTATAACCATTCTGAAACTGCCCATTGCTCATCGTACGTAGCGGATAGCCCTTGTAGTGGCCTGTAGACTGCGTTAGGAAGGGAGCGTTATAGATGCGTCCGTAAGCCCCTGTAGCCTTGTCAAGCTGCACACGTAGCCCCTTGCTGTTCTCCTGCAGGAGGTTGTTCGTAACGATTAGGTTATCAAAAAGATTCCACACATCACGATAGGCCAGTGTGCCATAGCCACTGCGGTGCAGCTTGGCCATTACGTTGAATAGGTCCCAGTCGCCAGAGAGCTCACTCTCTTTATTATAACTCCGGAGTCCCTCGGTAAGGCTGGGCGAGATAGGGTCGTCGTTAAGGTCTCCCATCAGGATAGCCTTGCCCGCAGGGTCGGCAGTCTGTAGCGAATCCACGACCCGACGCATCACCTCGGCAGCAGCCATACGACGCTTGAGTGATACTTGCTCACCGCCCGCACGACTTGGCCAGTGCGCTACCATAAAGTGGAAGCTCTCCCCGAGGATAGTACCATTGACCTCTAGGACATCACGTGTCTTGATCTGAGGCTCACCGGGGATATTCACCGCGTGCGTATTAGCATCTACCAGTTTGAAGACACTGGGGCGATACAGCAGAGCTACATCGATACCACGGCGGTCAGGCGAGTCGAAGTGTACGATACGATAGCCGAGATGGGCGATAGCAGGATGAGTGGTGAGGTCCTCTAGCACGTGTCTATTCTCTAGCTCGCAGAGGCCTAGTATATCGGGGGCTTTGCCGCCGGCTAGCTGACTGATGACGGTAGCCATATTGCTTAGCTTCTGCATATAGCGTTCCTCGGTCCAGGCATTGGCGCCCTCGGGGAGGTAGTCCTCGTCGTTATTCTCATTGTTAATGGTGTCGAAGAGATTCTCGAGGTTATAGAACCCTACCGAGACCTTGTACGCACGCTGTGCCGACAGATGGTTGGCACAGAGTAAGCCACACAGGCAAGTAAGCGAAAGGATTAGTTTGCGCATATCTTATTCGTAATAGTTTGGAGCAAAGGTAAGTCTTTATTCCGAGCCAAAGGCATCAGCCCGCTATCAGGCGCCAGACGAAGCTCACGCACATCGTCAGGATAATGCCCAGGCTAAGGGGCAAGAAGGTCGCCAGAGCAGTCCAACGGATACTGCCGGTCTCCTTGTAAATAGTAGCGATCGTCGTACTGCAGGGGTTGTGCAGTAGGCTGAAGAGCATCAGATTGACCGCTGTCATCATCGTCCAGCCCCCGCGGGTAAGGATGGCATAGGTCTCGCTGTCATTGCCCTCCATCAGCACACCTGCCATACTGCTGTCGCCCGTAGCGAGCAGAGTCAGCATCAATACCGTCGGCAGTACAATCTCGTTAGCGGGGATAGCCAAGATATAGGCTAGGAGGATAACCCCATTGAGCCCAAGGAACCATGCAGGACTATCGAGCCAAGCGATGGCATGCTCGGCTAGGCTCAGCCCCCCGAGCTGTATATTGCAGCTCAGCCAAATGATAGCCCCAGCAGGCAGGGCAAAGAGGAGGGCACGCCCAAGCACTATGAGCGTACGATCTATCAGCGAGGTATAGAGTGTGCGCCAGAACTGAGGGGGGCGATAGGGAGGTAATTCTAGATGGAAGGTCGAGACTTCGCCACGCAAGACCGTGCGGGATAGCATCCAGTTACTCGCAAACATCAGACCCACACCGAGGAGCGCCACGGTCAGTACGGCCAGCAGTGTCAGCGCACTGCGGTAGGGCGCAGGCACAGCACTCGCTAGGAAGAGCGAGGCGATGAGGATCTACGTGGGCCAGCGACCATTGCAGAGCGAGAAGTTATGGGTGATAATGGCGATTAGACGCTCGCGGTTACTATCTATTATGCGGGTGGCGACTACGCCCGCAGCATTGCAACCGAAGCCCATACTCATGGTCAGGGCTTGCTTGCCATGCGCTCCGCTACGTCGGAAGAGTTCATCGAGGTTAAAGGCCACACGAGGCAGGTAGCCAAAGTCCTCCAATAAGGTAAACAGAGGGAAGAATATAGCCATCGGGGGCAACATCACCGATACGACCCAAGCCGTAGTCAGGTAGAGCCCGTCTGCCACGAAGCCGACCAACCAATCGCCGAGGCCGAGGCCTGCGAGAGCGCTACGTAGCAGGGGATGCATCTGCCCCACGAGCAACTCATTGAGCCAGCTAGAGGGATAGTTGCTCCCGACAATCGTTAGCCAAAAGACAAGAGCCAAGAGGGCTATCATTATCAGGAAGCCCCAGCGACGGCTTGTGAGGATGCGGTCCAGCTTAATGTCGAAGGCTACACGTCCTCGGGCATTCGCCTGGCGTACTACATCCCGACAGATGCTCGCTGCATCAGCGTAGATGGCCTCTATCCATTGCTCGTGCAGGTCTGCCCCGATGGACAGATGCACCTCCTCGGCAAGCCTCATCAACTCGGGTGTAGCGAAACGCTCCACCACACTGGGGTCGCCCTCGATAAGGCGGTAACTGAGCCAGAGACTGTTGTCTTGCTCGGGATAGGCGGCCTTGAGTGCGAGCCTTAGTGGCTCTATCAGCTCGACGGTATTCTGGCTAAGGGCATTGCTACGATAGGGCTGACAGGGGCGCTCTCCGGAGATAACCTCCCGAATAGTAGCCAGTAGATCCCCGATGCCCTGCCCCGAGCGGGCCGAAGCCCCTACGACAGGGATACCTAGACGACGAGATAGCTCTCCGAGGTCTATGTCGATGCTATTGCGTCGGGCCTCATCGAGCAGATTGACGCAGAGGACGACACGCTCGGCTATCTGTAGGATTTGCAGTAGGAGGTTCATATTGCGCTCTAGGCGAGTGGCGTCTGCCACCACTACGACCAAGTCGGGGCGCGAGAAGAGGATATAATCACGTGCAATCTCCTCGTCCTCGCTCGTGGAGGAGAGGCTATACGTGCCCGGCAAGTCTACGATGCGATAGTTCTCGCCCTGATAGCGATAACTACCCTCGGCCTTGCCCACGGTCTTACCTGGCCAGTTGCCGGTATGTTGCTTCAGTCCGGTCAGCGTGTTGAAGACCGTACTTTTGCCGGTATTGGGGTTACCCGCCAGAGCTATAGTATAGTGCGCATCCTGTAGCTCGTTGCCACGAGGCTCTAGGCGAGACTCGGCTCCGCAGTTTTGGCACGAGCTAGCGGTACATCTATGAGTCATTATATAATATATGTTCTTTACTAGGGTCAATACACCTCGTATCGAGCAGGCGAAATGAATTACTCTTACCATCCTCAGAGGCATCACAAAGTTACGCAATATCAACCAGCACACCGCACTAGGGCCTGTACTAGATTTAATCGTAACTTTGCGCTATCGTAGCAAGCGACGTATGAATAAATTTATCACTCGACTAAAGAACCTATCCCAGATACAATATCTCTGGATCTGCGCCATAGGACTGATACTACCCAATATAGCTCTGTCCCTCAGCCCCTATATGAGTTGGGTGGCCAGCCTCCTAAATATCCTCAGTCCTCTGGGCATCTGGTTACTAGTACTCTGCCGAGGCAAGCGCCCTGGCAAGGTACTCCTAGTGGGCTTGTGGCTGATGCTCATCATCAACTGCGTCCAGCTAGTACTACTCACCATCTTCGATGGCGCTGTTATCTCCGTAGACTTACTGCTCAGCCTCTTCTCGGCTAGTGGCGACGAGGCGGGCGAGCTCCTAGGCGGGCTTATACTGCCTATTGCCCTCGTCCTTATCATCCATATTATCCTCGTATGCTTCGCCACTTGGTCGTGGCGCCATAGGCGTGAATTACACCTAAAGCGACGTGTACATATCGAGATAATAGGCTTCACTCTAATTGGTCTAGGACTACCCCTGGCCTATTGGTCGCATCAGATACAACCCAGCCATACCATCCGAGGCGATATCTACCCCATCAATGTATTCTATAATATGTACATCACAGGGGATAAGCTCAGCGAGCTAGCACACTTAGACGAGACTACTGCAGCCCATAGCTACCAAGCCACAAGCGAGCACAAGGCCGAGGACCGAGAGCTCTATGTCTTCGTCCTCGGAGAGACGAGTCGTGCCTATAGCTATCAGTTATACGGTTACGAGCGAGAGACTAACCCACGGCTCGCTGCCCGCGATAGCGCCTCTCTGGTCGTCTATCGAGACCTTCTCACCCAGAGCAATACCACCAGCAAGAGCGCCCCTATCCTCCTATCACCTGCCGACGCAGAGAACAACGAACGACTCAATAAGGTCAAGGGCATCATGGCCGCTATGCGCGAGGCGGGCTTCTATACGGTTTTCATCAGCAATCAGCCCGAGAACCGCAGTTTCCTCGACCACTTCGCCTACGAAGCCGATAAGCATATACGTATCAAAGACGTGATTAAGGCCAAGCGTAGTATGATGGAGCTAATGAATCCTATCTACGACACGGATATGCTCCCATTCCTTGATGAGGTGCTACGGGCGAAGCATCAGAAGCTCTTCGTTATTATGCATTGCTATGGAGCGCACTGGAGCTATCCCGACCGTTATCCCGAGGACTTCGCACACTTCCGAGACGACAGGGCTCTGGGTGCAAGTCCGCTAGAGCGCGAGCGACTCACCAACGCCTACGACAACGCCATCCGTTACACCGACTATCTACTCGATGAGGTTATCAAGCGCCTAGAGGCTGATACCACGGCTGTCAGTGCTATGTACTACACAGCGGACCACGGCGAAGATGTCTACGACGATGCACGCGAACGCATACTGCACTCATCACCTACGATATCGTACTACCAGCTGCACGTACCTGGTATCCTCTGGATGAATCCAAACTACAGAGCGCTACAT
>CAMBHQ010000058.1 GCA_945867245.1 uncultured Porphyromonas sp. | reverse complement strand
TCACTGTGTAGTAGTTGGCATTCTGCTCCTTGAGCTTCTTGAAGGCTTCGTAGGCGAAGAAGGGTATCTCGCCCAGAGAATATATCACCCCATAGCCACGGCTCCAGTCCACATCCTTATCTGTCATGGTCGCCTCCATACCAGCGAGCAGGCTATACTGGTGCTTGCCCCCGCCCAGCTCATCCGTCCAGCGTGCTGTGCTACGGAAGTGGAGGTTGGTGTAGAGGTTATTGCTCACATCCCTAAAGCCCCCCTCTGGCAGTACGCTGATGGGCTCTATCCCTGGCACGAAGGGGTCCGTGTAGAGGTAACTATTATTGCTCCGAATAACCGAGTTGTCCATAGCCCGATAGGCCTTGGCAACGTTGGACTCCTCCGTGATGTTTTTCTCGCTGTGGTTGTTTACATAGCGTATCGAGGCCAGTGCCGAGAGCTCTAGCTGTCGCCAGGGCTTGTATTGTAGCTGTGCCTGTAGCTTGATGTCCGCCTGCTTGCTGTCTTTGTAGTTATTGCCGAGCTCCTCTAGGATATTGAAGCGGGCGTAGCTACGAGTATAGTACTCCCTAGGGTCCATAGCCCGAGACGTATTGAGGCTATACCACGACTGCGTATAGTCGCCTGCGCTATGCCCCGTGTAGTAGACGGCATTGGTGATAAGGTTGAGCTTGAGGCGCTTATTGATAGCAAAGCTGGCATTCAGAGAGCCTGAGTATTCATTGACCTTATTGCCTCGCTGCCAGCCAGGGTCAAAGAGTGCCGAGAGCGAAGCATAATAGCTGGCTTTCTCCGAGCCCGAGGACAGGCTCACCGAGTGCTTGTGCATCACGACATCGTCGTAGAGTAGCCCGAACCAGTCTGTATTGCGACGCTCTGCCGCAGAGAGGTAGGCATGCCTAGCCGCTAGGGTATTGCTGAGCTTAGGAGTGCCCGTATCATCGACCTCCGAGAAGAGCTCGTACATACGACCATAGATGCCTCGGGATTTGCTCGAGGCCATGGAGCTAAAGCTGAGCGAGCCCCCTTTCTCCATCTCGAGCAGGACCGATAGGTGGTCCTGAGAGTTCATGATGTTGAAGTCGTTGTACGAGGGCTTGAAGCGATAGCTTAGCTCGCTTACATAGGATATGCTATTAGTTCCCGCAGAGCCCTTACGCGTCTGGACGACGATAACGCCCCCGATAGCACGAGGCCCATAGATAGACAGGGTAGAGGCATCCTTGAGGACTCTGAAGCTCTCTATATCGTCCGCATTAAGACCCGAGATGGCCGAGGCAATACGTTGCTTGGCATCACCGCCTCCGAGGTCCTCGAGGTTTAGGTTTATGTTATCCTCTAGGATGATGCCGTTGAGGACCCACAGGGGCTTGGCTGAGCCATAGATAGAGGTAGCCGTACGCGTCGTCGTACTGATATTGCCCTCGCTACTACTCTGGCTCTCGAGGGCAGAGAGGCGTACGGTGAGGACAGAGTCTAGCACGACGAGCTCTTGGGCTTTGTAGCCTGTGGCACTGATAACGAGTTGCTGGCCACGACGACACTCTAGGGCAAAGCGCCCATCTGCATTCGTCAGGGTCTGAGTCTTCTCCCCTCTGAGCTTTACGCTAGCAGAGCCTATTGGCTGTGCCTGAGCGTCCACCACACGCCCCTCTACTCTGAGTTGCTGGGCCGAGAGCGAAGCTGCACAAACGAGAACCGTTGCTGTAGTTAGAAATCTTGCCGTCATACTAATAGCATTTTGTTCGAGGTGAATCCGACTAGAGACTATTGCGCAATATAACTCTCGCAATAGTCTCTAGCAAGACAAATATACTAAATCTACAGAGACTATTGCATAATACGGCACTCGCTTCGTTGTTTGCGACATTCGGGCTCGGTCATTTACACGAGTAAACTCCCTTCGCCCTCAGTCTTAACGCCTCGCGATTACCGCATTCTCCAAAGTCTAGCACAATGACAAGTCTCGGCTTGTCATTGTGGAGCCCGTGCGGGCGGCCTCATACAGCACATTAACCGACTTAGGGAACACGAGCGCACCCTAGAGTCAGCTCATAGCCTTGAGTGATAATCGATACCAAAAAGGGCGCCCGCAAAAGTCATAACCTCACCGTAGGCGACCAAGACGCTCGAGCTAATACTGCCCAGTGGATCGACCACGAAGCCAGCCCCCATCAGTATCATTCCGAAGATACATAGGGCCACCGCACAGTACATCTGTACCGCCGTACGCGGACGACGACGCCCTGGCCCCTCGGGAGCTGCACCACCGGTAGTCTGAGACGACGACGCTTTCATAGCACACCTCCTTCCCCACGTATGATATAGGAGTAAGCTGTACCTACGTCGAAGCTCGGGCAAGCCTTGATCCACTCTCTGGGCATAATGCGCCCATCCCCATCGAGGTCCGGACTAAGGTCTCGGTGCCCCACGATCTGCGCCTGCGGATAAAGCGTCCGCAGCATGAGCAACAGATGCTCCAGCGCCCAGCGCTGCTCCACAGTACGGGTATCGGTGGGCCTGCGCCTCTCGTCCAGGCCTCCCTCGTAGCAGATGCCTAGGCTACAGCGGTTGTACCCTCGGCAGTGCGCCCCGACCTCGTGATGCTGACGCAGTGTGTAGATAGCTCCGTCTCTACGTATATAATAATGATAGCCTGCCGACTCGAAGCCTCGGCTCTGATGGTCGCGCTCTAGGCGAGCTAGGCTATAGTCCTGCCGGCTAGTCGTCGCCGAGCAGTGAATGATAAGATAGCGGATATCCGCGGGGTTCATAGTCTCCATAATACATGCGTATATATAATAATGAGTAAATAGTACCCGAGCTACTGCTCTCGGTAATGCAAAGATACAATGCCCCCTCTGCCTTTTATCCCATTAGGCGCCTTCGCCGAGGTCTAGAGCGAAGCCCCAAAATAGGCACGAAAAACTTCCCCTATTAGGCAGGCATTTGGCCGCCTAATAGGCGGACGATCGTCGACTCGGTAGGCGGACAAGTCTCTGCCTAGTAGGTGGCCAATCGCTCCCCTATTAGGCGGCCTGACAAGCTCCACAAAAAAAGGCTAGGCCAGACAACTATGCGCTGTCTGACCTAGCCTGAGACCGTTGTATGGGCTCCACAAGGATAAGCCTCGGCTTGTCCTTGTGCTAGACTTTGGAGAATGCGGTAATCGCTAGGCGTTAAGACTGAGGGTGAAGGGAGTTTACTCTAGTAAATGACCGAACCCGAATGTCGCAAACAACGAAGCGAGTGCCGTATTATACAATAGTCTCTAGCCTATGTATCAGTGTCTAGCATCTTAGGCTTTCCCTAGACGCTCCTGCCATGCCCAGGCGCTACGGAGGGTATCGCCCAGTGTCTCGCGGGCCGTCCAGCCGAGGACTTCGTTGGCCTTCTTGGGGTTCGCCCATACCTGTTCGATGTCGCCCTCACGACGCCCTACGATCTTATGAGGTACCTTAACGCCCGTAACCTCCTCGAAGGTATTGATGAGCTCCAGCACGCTCACGCCACGACCAGTACCGACATTGAAGGTCTCTAGGCGCTCGCTACCCTTAGACTCGTCAATCATACGCTCTACGGCTATCACGTGGGCACGGGCTAGGTCTACCACGTTGATATAGTCCCGGATGCACGAGCCATCGGGGGTGTTGTAGTCGTCCCCGAAGACACTGAGCTCGGGACGGATGCCCGCTGCCGTCTGCGTCAGGAAGGGGATGAGGTTCTGTGGCACGCCGAGGGGCAGCTCGCCGATGAGTGCCGAGGGGTGCGCACCGATGGGGTTGAAGTAGCGCAGGAGGATAGCCTTGTAGCTAGCACCAGCATAGATAGCGTCGCGGAGGATTTCCTCGTTGATTTGCTTGGTATTGCCATAGGGCGATAGAGCGGTCTGCACGGGGGCATCCTCCGTAACGGGCAGTACCTCGGGCTGTCCGTAGACGGTACAAGACGAAGAGAAGACAATCCCCTTGGTACCATGGCGCTCCATAGCCTCGAGCATTACGATGAGGGAGAGGAGGTTATTGCGGTAGTACTTGAGGGGCTGCTGTACGCTCTCGCCCACGGCCTTGGAGGCAGCGAAGTGTATCACTCCCACGATATCGGGGTGGGCGGAGAAGATGCGCTCTACGGCCTTCTCGTCGTTGCAGTCGGCCTCGTAGAAGGTGGGGCGTACACCCGTGATGGCCTGGATGCCATCCAGCACACGGATGTTTGAGTTGGAGAGGTTATCCATAGATACCACTTGGTATCCGGCGTTGATTAGTTCGACCGTCGTATGCGAGCCTATATAGCCCGTCCCTCCGGTAACGAGGATAGTTCCCTTTGACATGATTTCGTTTGTTTATCTAGTTACTATTTTATTCATTCTAATAGCTGCCCTCGACAGGAGTAGCAGCACTTATACCTTTTTGCTTCGCTAAACTTGTACCCTTACTCTCTTAATAGCGAGCTACACTTGCGAGTAGTTAGAACATTGGTCTCTATCGCATCAAGAGAAAAGAATCTACTAATCAATAGATTAAAATCTACCCTACAGCATCCGAGCAGTGCGCGACACTTGTACCCTTTGGCTTCGCTAAACTTATACCCTATTCCAGTTTATTGGCATCTACGGAGAAATACCTCTGGTTACTGCTTCGACGCTTATCGGGGTATTCAAGGGCTAAGGCTCCCTGCTCTAATAATGGGTTTATATACCTAGAGCGAAATCCGGCCTTTTGCTGAAGTCCTACATGATCCATAATCTCCGTAAGGGTGCGTGGTTCTCGGCAGAAGTTGAGTATTCTCTCTAGCATATCTGCCATGCGATCTTTGGGTGGTGGTGCTAGGTCAGCACAGGCGCCCAGAGTATAACAAACACCCTTGCCACGCCCACTAGAGAGCAGAAAACCTCTATCCCTCAACGAACGTAGCAAAGCCGAAATGTCAGCACGATGCCCCACTAACAATTCGCAAGCATCTCTATGCCTAATCTCACCTGCATTGAGCGCCAATACGAGGAGCTGTGTCTCCTCTAGAGACAAAGTATGTACCGATGCCCCGAAACGTTCTGCCAGCTTTCGCTTGCTATCTCTAGGGACAATCTCTTCGGATGAGAAGCACAAGACGACTTGATCGGGCTGATGCTCTAGGGACAACTCCGGACGCGGATAGGCCCTCCAACCTGCAATAATCTGAGGGACACCCGTACCAGCACGTTCGGACAAGCCAATTAGCCCCAGCATACGCTGCAGGTTAGGGTTACGGCAAAAGCTATAGCCCCCAGCATAGTATTTCTCTATCGTTATCAGTAGGTCCCCTGGATTCGAGAACCTTATCCGCTCTTTGCTCACCTCTATCGTTAGGCTGCCAGGACGTGCATAGTCAGCATGCACTAGAGCATTAACAAGGGCTTCGCGCATAGCTAGGTGCTCAGGGCTATCATCTCTACGAAAACCCTGCTCTACACGGAAAGGCCTAGATAGCCTCCCCTGCAATCGGGGATACACCTGTAGGAAGAAACTCAACAAATTACCTGCCCAAGAACCGTCCGAGTGCAACCTATGCGCCCAACGACTAGCCCCTAGATCGTCCACCTCGCGATAGTCTAGGAAGAGTGTGGGGAAGGCTTCGCAGATACTCTCGTATTTGCCTAGGAGTAACAAGCCTGCCCGAGTCAGCAAGCTCTGACCTGTCTCTCGACATATACGTGTAACCCCCACTTTAGCGAGGAAGTCTGCATCATTATCCGAACACCAAGGATTACCGGGCTTACTCTGCGAGAAAAGCCGTCGATAACGCCCTAGGCTCTCAGAGTCGAGGTCTCGTTCGGCCGTATACCCCGAGAGCAGCTCCGCGTCATAAGGGCGCTCGTAGAGACGAGCATCGCTCTGCATGTAGGCAACCTCCTGCTCCGAACAATGATAGTCTCCCTCGCCAGCACGCTTGTACGAGCCTTTGTAAGGGTCCCTAGTGCAGTACACAGGGCGCTCAGTAACCCTAGCCTGAGGAATCCGAAAAGCAATGCAACCCAGTTCATAATCGGGCTGCACATCCTCTGGCCTCAGCAAACAATGACTAATCGTATTAGGGTTGTGTACATTATTCCAAAACTCCT
>CAMBHQ010000057.1 GCA_945867245.1 uncultured Porphyromonas sp. | reverse complement strand
AGAGGGAGACGCGAAGAAAATAGGCTATAAAGGGATCGGGTTTAAATCGGTATTTATGGCTTCTACTCAGGTCTTTGTATCCAGTGGAAGTTATACATTCAAGTTCGATAAGGAAGATAGTGTATCATATATGCCAAAGCATCTCAAACCGATTCGTAATGACGAGGTGCCTTGGCAAATTATTCCGATAGAGACAAAACTCCCTCCCGTGGAGCATGACAGGGATGATATCAATGTAGTCATCTGTCTCAAGCTAGGAAGTAGTAAATCTATAGTTTCTCGTATTAGAGGCTTATTGTCTCAGGTTGATTTCCTATTGTTTTTGAATGTTCCCCACATAGAGATTGTTTTTGTTTGCGATTCGCAGTCTCAGTTAGCAGTCGAGAAGCAAACAAGGGGAGAATTGATAGAACTCTCCTTGGATGGAAACGTCGAAAGCCCGTGGCTTTTGCATACTACATCTGTTCCTATTGGGAAAGATGTGAGTGAGTATATCAAGCAGACTCCAACCTCTATCCCAGACAAGCTTAAGGGACAGAAAAGAACCGAAGTGTCCTTTGCTATCAGGGTGGAAAATGACAAGATTGTAGGACTTACAGATACAGTGGTATATACATACCTCCCGACATCATATTCCCATCTAGATACTCCGTTTCTTATTAATGCAAACTTTATTACGGATGCAAGTAGGCAACAGCTTCAATCGGATTCTGTATGGAATCAGAATCTCTTTCGTCATATTCCAAAGCTGTATCTACAATGGATTGGAAAACTTGCGCAACGTTATAGCGATTCCTACTTTAACGCTTTGCCAAGATTGAAGAGTTATCATTCTGGACTCGTGAGGCTGTTCTACTCTAGTCTAGAGGATGCTCTTGAAGAAGTCGCTTTTCTGCCTTCATTGGATGATCCGAGGCATGTGCTTAAAGTCTCGGATGCGTTTGTTGATACGTTAGATTTGGCCGATGTCGTAGGGATCAAGCCATTGGTAGGTCATCTAAATAGGTCATATAATAAAAAGCTGCGCCATTGTAGTCGGGTATCAACTTCTTCTCTTGCTATAGCACAAGACTATGGAGTCTTCATATTGAGTTGGAGTGCTCTAGAGATTTTCTTTGCTGATGATATACTGTTATCCAAGATTGATCCTCAGATTAATTATAATCTGTTATCACTATTCTGCGAGAAGTATAATGAAAGCGATATCTCTGTGCATGCCCAGATCATAGACAGCTTAAAAGAGCTAGCCTGTCTGATGAATAGCGATGGCGTTTTGAGAGAAATCGGCTATTGTTCTTTGCCTACTGATGAGGATACGCTTAGCATTCCCGTGGGTGAGGTCGATATAATTCACCCAGATGTCTACACTCTACTGATGGACGATTCTCAGACTCTTGATTGGCTGAAAGAAGAGTTTGAGCTTTCTGAGTTATCCAAGATGCGTTTTGTCGACTTTATCTTGAATAGAACATATGAGATAAACGAGGCAAATGCGATAGAGATTGGACAGCTTCTGTTTCGGATAAATAAAGAACACGGGTTTCTTAATAACACTGAGTATGCAACTCAAATCCAGAAGCTAACTTTTCTGACAAAACAGGGTGTCCTCAAGCCTATTACGACTCTCTATTTGGGGACGAGATATAATCCAATACAGGATGTGGAAAGTGTTGCGCCACAAGAGGATATATACATATCCGAAGCCTACGTCGAAGATTTGGGGGATGAGTTAGACGTTCGGGAATGGGCATTGTTTTTGAAAAAGTGTGGTGCGAATGATTCTGTTGGGTTGAGTCTAAGGATTCTCAATGCATCAAATCGAGCGGAACAGCCCCAAGGCGAGTTTGCAGAGTATGAGATGCTAAATGAAGCTAAGTTGCGCTTTCAAAGCATTAAACACAGATGGAGTAATCACTTTGGGTACAAGAATGAATTGACGAGAATAAATGTTCGCTTTCAGTATTTTACTTTAGTAGATGCTCAGAATGCTAATGTTGCGATAGATCGGTTTGTCTTTAATGACCTTCTATCAAAGCCTATGCCACAGGATCTCTCTGAAACTATTTATGGGGAAGTATCATATTGGAGTGATGTGCGGAGGCATCCCGATTCGTATATAGAGCATGACCTCTATGACTATATTCCGAATGAATATAGGAAGTATAAAAGTTTCTTCGAGTATCTTGTATCCAAGGTACAACGCTACCCAACGACTCAGGGGGGCTCTCTTGTGTCAGAGAAGGTGTATCTCAATACTGAGAATATCCGAGCTCTAGCGAGGCATTATCTCCCTGTGTTGGATATAGTGAATCCTGTACATGAAAGTTGGTTAGATATACTCCTCTTCAAGAAAGAATTATCCCTTGACGATTTGTTGGAACTATTGGCTTGTATATCTCAGGAGACGGATAAAGAGCGAATTCGGGGGAACAAAGAGCAAATAGAGGCAATATACCGGAAAATTCTAGAGCAAGACCTACATGTGTCGGGTTGCGATAAGATTGCCGAGTGGGGGAAGACTCATCGCATCTTGTGTTCAAAGGACGGGAAATTTTATAAGCCTTCCGAGCTTTCTTATGTTGCAGTTGAAGGATTTACTCCTGAAAGTGCTGTGTATGTGGGAAAGTTAGAAGACGACAAACCTGAGGGACTTGTCAAATTTCTAACAGTATTGGGCGTAAGGGTTGTTACAAAAATCACTCCCCAATTTGAGAATAAGAGCACTGATACCGCTCTTAAAAAACTTCTAATGTCTAAGCTTCCCTACTTATCCTTGATTAAGGCTTCTTCAGGCAGAAAGGAGGAGTTTGAAAAGTGTTCTCTCATACTGGAAAGTATAATAAGTACGGTTGCGTACTATCATTGTTCTAGTATCAATTTGTCTTATGGGGACGAGGCGGATGTGGTTTCGAAGAGAGCATACTGTGAAGGGATGAATTTGTATTATACGGGCAAGATAAATATCCCATGTCTAGAAGCTTTAGTTCCAGTACTTCTTGAGATGTTAGAGTTGAGAAGTAAACGAGCTATGGAGGTGCTGGTGGTTTTAAGTGTGAACGATCATGAGGAAATTCGAGACTATTTCAGTAAGAAGGGGTATGATACAAGGCATCTCTCTCCGATGCCTATGGAACAAGTCGATGATTCTAAGGTTGTTATAGGCTCTATGGGGCCATTAGGTAACTTGTCTCAGTCTGAGAAAGAAGCGGCTCAGCGTGAGGCACAGAAAGCTCTAATGGAGGAATGTCCTGAGTGGACGTTCCCCGAGGGCTATGGTACAGGAAGCCATCGCTCTGTAGTGCGAGGTATCAAAGATGAACAAGGCAATGAGATGCTTATCGTCCTAAAGAGTTATCGTGACGACAGCAAGCCCCTCAAAATCACCGCTGAGGAATGCGAGGCGCTATTGGAAGACGGTGCAGAGCTGTACTTATATACAGGGACCGGCATCGAGAAGAGGGATTTCATCTCCCTAATCGGAGGGCAAGAGTCTATCACGATCTCTTTTGATGCAAGCAACCTGACGGAAGCCCATGGTACTGACAAGATCCAGAGGTTTGTTGAGCTACTTCGCTATTTCAAAAATCTACATCTCAATATTACAAAGTACAATCTGTCAGCTATCAATCTATACGCAAGACAAGAGGGAAAGCAAATAGAGACAACAGATGACGACTTATAGCTTGATTTAGACCATTATGAAGCAGAGCACGATTGGATTCTTAAAACGAGAATTTCAGACTCAATGCGATGAGTATATTAAGCTCACAGATGTGAAAGCTTTAGCTCTAAAGGAAAGAGGCGAAGTCTTTGTGGGCAAGTATATTGGGACTGCAGATGGCGGCTTTGTCGTTTTCAAGGTAAGAGCTTCAGAGCAGCTGCCGCGCAAGTCCTCATTTTGGACAGCGTATTATCTGCTAGGAGAGATGGCTAGCTATAAGAACTGGGGGGACTGTTCTTGGGCAGACCTTCGCTGTCTGCATCGAGGGGACTATAGCGATGTCTTCTGTGCATGGCTATCTAAGATGAAGGATGAACCCGATTTTTATATGGTGGGTTTCAAAGGGTTTAGTGCAGAGTTCGTTGAGGATGTGCTAGTCAAGAATAAGCCTATAATTGCTTTTGGTCCCCAACAGCCACCTTTGGAGTATTTGGACAGTCTCCGAGAATTCGTCGAGAACAAGTTAAGTGCCATAGAAGAAAGGGTCTTAAATTGTAGCTTGAACGAGGGGGCGAACTTTTGGTCTCCTGTTCGTGTGAATAAGGGGGACGACCTGACTAGCTATCTCCTAGAGCAGTTTAAGCAGTCAGATGTTATCTCAGTCCAAGGTCCTCCAGGGACAGGGAAGACGTATCGAATGGCTCAGTTTATTTCGACACTCCTCGGAGAGAATAAAAGTGTCTTAGCGGTATCTCTAACTAATGAGGCGCTGAAAGTCTTGGCAACTAAGGACGCCCTGTCTTCGGCCCTTGTCTCGGGGAAGATAAACAAAACTAGTCTATCGACGGACGAGCAAATGGAGCTTCCCAGGCTTGCGAGCAATAAAGGCAACAAGTACAACCCACAACAAGGGCATCTCTCATTGGCTACATTTTATGTGGCTAGTCGATGGGCTGCGCAGATGTCAGAGGGGGCGCTCTTCGACTATGTTGTTGTCGATGAGGCGAGTCAGGCTTATTTGCCCATGTTGGTGGCTTCGCTCAGATTAGGTAGGAAGGTTGTGTGGATTGGGGACCAAAATCAGCTCGCTCCAATTGCTCAGACTAATGACGACCTGATTCAGAGTAAAGGGTGGAGGCCTATTGTTAAGGGTTTTGATACGGTGTGTAAGCACTTTGAGATGCCAGGGTTTATGCTTGGGGATACGTTTCGTTTGACAGAGCGGGGAGCCGAATTTACAAGCGTGTTTTATCATAGCCCTTTATGTTCTGTCGCTACGCATCAGCCACAGAGTGTGCCTATTGGTGCTACCCTCCCTCTAAATGGGGGACCCGTTTTGATAGACCTTCCTCTAAGGCTTGGAGATAAAGCTCCACAGAATGCAATTGGTCGAATTGAGACGGTGCTAGGAGAAATCCTATCTATAAACCCTAAGGCGGAGGTTGCAATCCTAGCTAAGTTTAAGGAGACGGTGAAGACTTTGCAAAAGTACTTTGCACCCCAAGAGGGCACGGCTTCGACGTTGAAAATCGAAACAGTTGATCGTATCCAGGGGATGACTGTCGATTACACAATATTCCTTATTCCAAACTCTTCTGTAAATAGGTCTCTAGAGAAAGAGTTCTTTAACGTGGCCACCTCTCGTGCTAAGTATGCTACTATTATTATAGCTGACGTGGGTGTCATGAGGGAAAATATGCCAGAAGAAGTACGCCGTTTCTTTCTGAAGCTTCATGAGGGGAAAGTGGCGTCCTTTACCCCGAAAGAGGTAGCTAGTTCTGGTGGTGATATACGGATAAAAGTTTTAGGGAAAATAGAACTTTCGGATGCGAAGGCACTCCCAAAGAACATCCTAGATAAAGATGCTGTATACATCCTTGATACCAATGTCTTTGTTGATTGCCCTAATGTCATATCAAGATTAGGAGGAGCGAAGGTCGTAGTCCCTACCACGGTTATAGAGGAGTTGGATAAGCTCAAACTTAAAGGGAATATAGACCAATGTAAATTGAGGGAGGCTATTAAGAATATAAATACGGCATTTGCAAAGGATTATTCTAATATGGAAGCAGGAGATTTAACGCTTTTGCCTGCAGGATTTGATAGGGGTAATCCTGATTGCTTGATCCTGTCAGTGGCCCTAAAGCATAAGAATAATGGAGCGAATCCTGTGGTTCTAACTTCGGATATCAATCTGCAGAGTCGGGCACGGGGGATGCATCTGAGGACTTGCTCTCTGAAGGATTTACTTCGAAATAGTTAGTGTAACTCCAGGAATCTAGTGAGTTTGAAGATTAGAGGTCGGAGCACTTTCTCCGACCTCTAATCTTTGCTCTGGCCTATTGCCCATCGCCTAGATAATTTCTCGCCAAACTTTTTCACTGCGTGTAAGTGCTGGATTATAGGGGGCTTAGGCTGTTTTCTGCCATTTAGGTGCTAAACTTTTTCTCTCGGATATTTGTGG
>CAMBHQ010000056.1 GCA_945867245.1 uncultured Porphyromonas sp. | reverse complement strand
CAACTATGGGCTATGCCGTATTACATATAGATAAGGCGAAAGGCAACGACTCGGGTGTGACTGCTCATATCGAGCGGACATACACCCCCAATAATGTCGATGCCTCCCGCACGCACCTCAATCGAGAATTGGTGCAATTCCCCGAAAATGTCACGAGCCGAACACAGGCTATCGAACACCGAATAGCAACCGCAAGTATTTACCGAAAGGTCTCTGATAATCAAGTGCGAGCTTTGCGATTTATCCTATCAGGTTCACACGAGGATATGCTCCGCATCGAAAAAGAGGGACGACTCTCTGAATGGTGCGAGGCTTCGATGGATTGGCTACGACAAACCTTCGGGGCTGAGAATGTTGTAGCAGCCACGCTCCACGCAGACGAAGAGACGCCTCACATCCATGCCACTGTCGTGCCAATCGTGCAAGGAGAGAGACGAAAAGCCAAGGAGGAAGCCGACAACGGCAAACGCAAGTACAAGACCAAGCGAAACAAGGTGCGTCTCTGTGCTGATGATGTCCTCACGCCCAAGAAGCTGGAAGAGTATCAAACGACCTATGCCCGAGCGATGGCAGGCTTCGGGCTCGAGCGAGGTCTTCACGGCTCGCAAGCCAAACATCGTTCCAACATGGAGTATTATAAGGAACTGGTCAAAGCAACCGAAAACAAGAAGGTAGAGGAAGCCCAACTCAAAGAGCGTGTTGCCCAACTGGAAAAGAAAGCAGGTAAGCTCCGAATTAAGGACACACTCTATTCGTTCTTTGGTAATTCGGAGTTGGATAGAGCTGAGCAACGTATCGAAACCCTCGAAAAGGAGGCGGAACAAGCTCAATACCTCAGCGAAAAAGAAAAGAACGACATCCGCAAGGAGGTTGTCGTTCTGCAAGACAGACTCAAGGATAAGGACAGAGAGCTGGCACAACAGCGAAAGGAGCTGAAAGCCTATGAAGAGGAGAGGTGTTTCATTCAGCGATATATGCCCACATTCTTTGCCCTCCTCAATGTACGCAGGCTTTTAGTGTTTATGGGCTTCTCGGACGAGCAGATAACGCAAATGTATCGCACAGGCGAAGCCGTGCGAGCCAAAGCCAAGGTTTATTCATCGATGTACAGACGCTACTTCGAGGAAGACGAAACGATGCTCTGTATTGAGAAAGACCAAAAGCAAAAGCCTTTCCTGTCCATCAACGGCTTATCCGTCCCCGACTGGTGCGAACACAAGTGGCAACAGCTTATTGGGCGCAACCGCTCGCAAAGATTGTAGTGCCACAAGGTAGTATCTCCAAGAGGTAACAGACCTCGGACAATAATACGCCCGACACTTCTCTTTCAACGCCAAGAAGAAAAGCCAAGAGAAACGCTCACTTTCCCTCGCAATGTATTACCTTTGCAAGTGGAATAGTGAGCGTTCTTTTGTTAATGCAGAACAAAGTACATCTAAACACCTCGCTCATTTCTAAATCGTTACCTATCACAATGCTTCACCGAGACAAGCGTTTGATTTCTAATCTATTAGTTCTGTTCTTATGTTTTGCGTTGGTAAAAGATTCAACTATTATTGAGCCATAGACAAGTCCCCTAGGTAACAAGCAGAGCGACTACAATCCCAAACACTGTACAGCAACGAGTGTACAAGTATTCAGGCGAGGGTGAACGAGCGTAGAGCAAGGAGTGTAATAGGAGTAAGATGTCGTATCTTTGCCCTTAGATTAAGTAAGACAATGAATAAACCCGAATTATATCCCCATAATTTCGAACATAAGATAGGCTTCGGCACGATACGTGAGGAGCTACTCGGCTACTGCGCTAGCACGCTCGGCCAAAGCATTATCCAAAGCATCGAGGCTACCTACGACTACGAAGTCCTACAGCGCTGGCTCACCGAAGTACGCGAAGTAATTGCCCTGCTTGGTAGCGCCCATAGCCTGCCCAGTCTAGCCCTCGTAGACTGCCGTCCGAGCCTAATACGTATCCGACCCGAGCGCACCTATCTAGAGGAAGAAGAGCTTGTAGACCTGCGTAACATGCTCTCTGCACTGCATGCACTGGTCCTATTCTTTCGCCAGACCACGAGCCTCGGCAGCGCCGAAGATGAGAGTCTGAGCTTCGTTTATCCTCAGCTCAGTGCCCTCTATGCCGAGACGCCTACCTTCCCCAAAATAGAGCAAAACCTACATCAGCTCCTCGACCTAGAGGGGCATATCAAAGACACGGCTACCAAAGAACTCCTCCGTATCCGACGCGAACTACGTGAGACCGAGCGAAGTCTATCCGGTATCCTAGGGCGTATTATGCGCACAGCTCGCAGCGAGGGCTGGATAGAGGCGGATATACAGCCCAGCATCCGCGATGGTAGGCTAGTAATCCCCGTACAGCCACAGCACAAAAGACGCATCAAAGGCATTGTCCACGACGAGAGCGCTACGGGGAAGACCGTCTTCATCGAGCCGGTAGAGATGGTAGAGGCTAATAACCGCATACGAGAGCTCGAGGGCGAGGAACGCCGCGAGATTGTACGCATCCTCACCGAAGTGTCTAGTAGACTGCGCCCCAATATCAGCCATCTACTGCGCGCCTACGATACTATTGCCTATACCGATGCCCTAGTAGCCAAAGGGCGCTGGGCACAGGCTCGCGAGGCTATTAGCCCCGAGCTAAGCGCCTCGACGACCTTAGAGTGGTACGGAGCACGGCACCCCCTACTCATGCGTACGCTAGCCGCCCAGGGACGTAGCGTCGTACCGCTAGACATTCGTCTTAGCGAGGACGAGGGGCGTATGCTTATCATCAGTGGGCCTAATGCTGGGGGGAAGTCTGTCTGCCTAAAGACTGTCGGGCTACTGCAGTACATGCTACAGTGTGGCCTCCCCGTGCCTATGCTTGAGACTTCGCGCGTGGGTATCTTCACGCGCTTCTTCATCGATATCGGAGACGAACAGAGCCTCGAGGACGACCTCAGTACCTATAGCTCGCACCTAACGAACATGAAGCACTTCGAGCGCTATGCAGACGGCCAGACCCTAATCCTCATAGACGAGTTCGGTGGTGGCACAGAGCCTACTATCGGTGGTGCTATAGCCCAAGCCCTACTAGCACGCTTCTGTCTCTCTGGGGCCTATGGCGTTATTACTACGCACTACCAGAACCTCAAGACCTTCGCTGAGGACACACCCGGACTCGTCAATGGTGCTATGCTCTACGACCGCCACGAGATGCGCCCCCTCTTTAGGCTCTCTATAGGGCGCCCAGGGAGTTCCTTCGCCATAGAGATAGCACGCAAGATAGGCTTACCCGAGGGCATTATACAGGCTGCTAGCGACATCGTGGGTAGCGAGTATATCGATATGGATAAATATCTACAGGATATAGTCCGCGATAAGCGCTACTGGGAGAGCAAACGTCAGAATATCCGCAAAGAAGAGAAACGCCTACAGGAGGCTGCCGAACGCTATAGCAACGAGGCTGCCGAGACAGAGCGTCTACGCCGAGATATTCTCAGCCAAGCCAAGCAAGAGGCCCAGCGCATAGTACAGGAGGCGAGCGGACGTATAGAGCGTGCTATCAAGGAGATACGCGAGGCCGAGGCCGAGCGTGAGCGCACCCTAGGGATACGACAGAGCCTGAGGGTCTACCAAGAGGAGCTTGCTGTAGAGGAGGCACAAGATGATAAGGCACGAGAGCGTGCCCAACGTGAGGTAGAGAAGCTACTACGACGACGTGAGCGCAAAGCTCGGGGCGAAAGCCACAAGCCTAGCGAGACAAGCATAGCCCAGCACTTCCGTGGCGCTGGCAAGACTATAGATCATACCGAGAGTCGTGGTCATAGCTTCGCCATCGGTAATAAGGTCCGACTCGACACGCAGAAAACTATCGCTGAGATTATAGAGCTACGTGGAGACGAAGCCACTATCGCTGTAGGTATCATCAAGATGAATGTCAAGCTAGAGCAGCTGCGCCCCGTAAGCACCGACGAAGTCCGCAAGAGCAAGAGCCTAAGTAGCTCTAGCCCCAAGAGTGGCGCCAAGTCTGTGATTGACCAAATACACGATAAACGCTTGAGCTTCCGACAAGACATAGACCTTAGAGGGATGCGGGTCGGTGAGGGTGTAGATGCCGTGCGCTACTTCATAGACGATGCCCTACAACTGGGTGTCGGGCGCGTACGTATCCTGCACGGCACGGGTACGGGGGCGCTCAAGCAAGCCATACGAGAGTATCTCGGCAGTGTAGCAGGCGTACGACGCTTCGCAGACGAACATGTGCAGCTCGGCGGAGCTGGTATTACAGTAGTAGACTTAGACTAATGAAGGCTATATATATAATAGGACTCGTATTAGGTCTGGCCCTCTGTCCTCTACAGGCTCAGGATGTAGACAAGCTGATGCACGAGCATGGACTCGTGGACATTCGCAGCCTAGATAAGCGCATACGAGTAGAGCTCAAGTATTCGACCAACGACAACTTCATCGGCGAGGATATGTACGGAGCACTCAATACCTGCTACCTAGAGAAAGGCTTCGCCCATCGTGTAGCTAAGGCACAGGCCGAGCTCAGCAAGCTCCATCCTGGCTATGCCCTATTGATATATGATGGGGCCCGCCCTATGAGCGTACAGCGCCGTATGTATGCCCGTGTAGATGGTACGCCTCAGCGTATCTATGTAGCCCCAGCGACTCGTGGAGGACGGCACAATTATGGTGTGGCCGTAGACCTTACTATTGTCGATGACAAGGGCAAGCCCTTGGATATGGGTACACCCTTCGACCACTTCGGTCCCGAGGCGCACCTCGGACAGGAGGACAGCTATATCAAGTCTGGGCGCTTTGCCCCTGAGGTCAAGACCAATCGGCAACTACTGCAGCGCGTAATGCGCACAGCGGGCATGCGTGCTTATGACAAAGAGTGGTGGCACTTCCAGGAACTAATCACAATGACGGAGGTGCGTAAACGTTACAAGCGCCTTGACTTCTAGCAGCACTAGCAAATTGGCTATACATTAGCTATATTTGCACTACAGACTCTTAATTATCACCCATAGCGAATATATAATGACACCTATGAATAAGCAAATCCTTACCGTCCTCGGCCTAGCGACGAGTGCAGCGGCTATGGCGCAGAGCCACAAGCCACTAAACATCGTCTATATCATGAGCGATGACCACGCTTATCAATTCGTTAGCGCCTATGACAAACGCTTCGTAAACACGCCCAACATTGATGCTTTAGCACAGCACGGAGTGCGCTTTACCGAGAGCTTCGTGGCGAACTCACTCTCGGGCCCTAGCCGTGCCTGTATGCTCACGGGGAAGCATAGCCATCTCAATGGCAAGCGCAACAATGAGCATTCGTCGCAATTCAATCAGGACCAGCCCACGATGCCCAAGGTATTCCGTGCCAACGGCTACCAGACCGCACTCATCGGCAAAATACACCTTGAGGGCGTACCACAAGGCTTCGACCACTGGGATATCCTACCAGGGCAAGGCGACTACTTCGACCCAACCTTCTTAGTCCCTGATGGTAAGGGCGGTATGAAGCGCGAGCAACATCGAGGATACGTTACCAATATCATCACAGACAAAAGTATCGACTGGCTGGAGCAGCGAGACAAGCAGAAGCCCTTCGCACTCTTCGTGCATCACAAGGCCGCACATCGTATATGGATGGCCGATACAGTAGACATCAATAAATACGAAGACCGCACCTTCCCCCTACCCGATACGTTCTACGACGACTATGCTGGGCGCAAGGCCGCCGCAGAGGCAGAGATGCGCATCAGTAGAGATATGGATATGATATACGACCTCAAGATGCTACAGGGAGCTCCCGAGGTCAAAGGCCTAGCCACTTGGTACGCCAAGGACGTATATCCTCGCCTACGCCCCGAAGAGCGGGCCAAGTACGACAGCCTCTATGCTCCTATAGCGCGTCGCTTCTGGGCCAATCCTCCACAAGGCAAAGCACTGGCCGAATGGAAGTATCAGCGCTATATGAGGGACTATGCTAAGGTTATAGAGAGCTTAGATAGGAACATCGGTCGCCTACTAGACTATCTGCGTAAGCACGACCTACTAGACAATACCCTCATAGTATATACGAGCGACCAAGGCTTCTATATGGGCGAACACGGATGGTTCGACAAACGATTTATGTA
>CAMBHQ010000055.1 GCA_945867245.1 uncultured Porphyromonas sp. | reverse complement strand
GCCTTAGCCAACAGCTGAATAGCATCTACAATAAGCATGGTGTGAGCTTTACGCTGTATGAGGACGAGTGATGAGCAACGAGACGGCAAAGAACGTATTGCTGATATGGTTGTAGTGCATCCACTACAAGGTACAATCTATTACGAGTTCAAGTCGGTGAAGAATTTGCCTCCACACGACTTTGTGGGGCAGTTCTCCAAGGATTTATCTAGACCTAACTTTAATATAAACAACTTGAAATGGGTGTTCGATGGGAAGAAAATCCAAGCCAAAGACTTGCAAAGGCTGAGAGGTAAGTTAGACGAAATAGTAACTGATAGAATTGCTGTCAGGCACGGATTTTCTGATGCTAACGCAATGTTCAACGAACTATTCAAGAATGTATTTAAGATACACTAGAATTATGAAAATAAAGAGTGTTACTAAGGTTATAAGCGGAGCAAGCTACATACAGAGCTGTCTCTTAGGAATTATGTGGTTTCGAGGAGAGTCTACAGAATTGAATGGTGTCGAAATCTCAAATAAGGAGTTATATCTTAGAGCTGGATTTCAGGAAGGGATATTTGCCACTATGAGTCCTACGGGAGACATCTACGAGATTATATCGAATGGGATTAGGTTACAAATACCTGTCGATAAAGCTATAGGATATCCAATGGTTGGTGTACTTCCCGACTACTATATTCTGAATAAATGGGATCAAGAGAAAGATACTTATATCTACAGGTATATTCAAAATGGAGAGACATTGTGGACTAAGTCATATCCTTATAGGCTTATCGAGCATCTAGGAGATTTTGCTCTATTATGGACTTCTTCCCAAAATGAGAGGTCGTCTTGTCAGCTCATAGACCTCTCTACGGGTTCTGTTCTTTGGGAATTAGATCACCCAGGGGCTCATATCAGCCAAGTTTACCCCTATGAGGATAAGGTAATTATCGTATGGTTTGCTCCTATGGGACAAGAAGAGAGGAGTCGGGTGTTGTGTGTAGAGGTTCCATCTGGAAAGATTATCTGGGAAAATACAGAGCCTAGATACTACAAAAAATATGGAGACGATAAACTTATATACTTCCACTCTTTTCTTTGGGAGGATGGAGGTGAGGGTGGAGATAACCACCAGTTTGTAGAGTTAGACGTGCGGACTGGAACATTTCAAATGTATAAGTTCCCAGGCTATAACTATAAGACATATGTAACGACAGTCTACAAGGACTACCTCTTCTATGGAGCACTAAACTATAATTTCTATGTTGGGGCTATCGATTTACGCACGCATGAAATGCTTCCAGAAGTCAAGGTAGACTTCACTCCAGGGGGCTTTAACCAGATAGCGAGTATCGGAGTACACGACGGACAGCTTTATGTAGAGGTTCAGACGGAGCTAGACCATAGTGATATACACGTATTCGACCTAGACGAGGACGAGTGATGGGTAAATTTAAGCAACCAATATAAGTATAATTAACGGTGGACTTCAATACAAAAAAACTATCGTGGCCTCTACTAATAGTAGGTCTTCTTTTCCTCTCGTCTTGCCTCAAGGAGACGGCCGTGCCGATTGCCTCGGCATAGCACCTCGCATATTCAAAACACGCTTGTATTCGCTATTCAGCCGTTCTGTCCAGTTCGTGGTATAGATCATCCGTTGGACCTTGGGTGGATAGGCCAGATAAGCGAAGTGGGCGGAAGCCATTACCGATATCCCCTCATGGGATGATAGATACAGGGAGCGTTCGTGATGCATGAGGTTATCAAGGAGCAGCTCTACGAGGTGATTGAAGCCCGAGGGGCTACTCGCTTGTTCACGGATAATTTCCAAAATTTGTACCTGTGTAAGTCCCATAAGTTATCTTGTTTTTTTATTCACCTCCAAAGATACAACCCTTGGAACTTACACACTTTTTTTTCGGACACTACCCTAGGAGCAGAGTGCAATAGAGTATCGCTAGCCTCTCCCCTAGGTATCGAGAGAGTGCTCTCACGGACTCCGAGCAGACTCGCAAGGGATGCACCCTAGTGCAGAGGCTAGTGTTCAGCCGTACACTAGCCTCTGCAAAAATATCGACTTAATAGATAGACGAGTGGCCACCTAATAGGCGGACGATCGTCTGCCTATTAGGCGGCCAAGTGTCGACCTACTAGGTGGCCAAACTCGGACTCTACGAACAAAAAAAGCCCTCAGCCTCGGCCGTGTATGTGATGATATACTTGCCGAGGCTGAGGGCTATCGTATTGGAGTCTTGGTCTTATTATAGGTTGCGTCGAGGTTTATTCGTTGCAGGGCGGACGACCAAACGGCGGTAAGCAAAGAGCAAGACACGGCGCAGGAAAGCATTGCTGGGCCACAGCAAACCGATAGCCCGCCAGAGAAAGTCCCCACGCTTGATTTCCTTACCATTGCGCCGAACACCAACGAGCTCGCCAAGAATCTTATCCCTGTGCAAGTATTCGATTTGGTAGGGATTACCATCTCCCCGCATCACCACTCTATTGCCCTCTATGGTAACGATACGGTGTACCACGTAGCGCCCATCGCCCATGCGTGCGAGGATAATGCGTCCTACGCTGACAGTACGCTCTGTCGGAGCGGCTAGGTGCAGGATGTCTCTATCGTCCCACACTAACGGTAGCATGCTCCAGCCCTTGGCACGGATGCTCACGACCTTCCCCAGCTTTATCTGCTCTAGCAACTCGCGGAAGAAAACGGAGTTACTGATAGCGCGCGAACGCACCTTCGGTCCTTGTAGCTCTCCCATCCGATACTTAGATTAGAGTGCGTGTTAGCTCCACAGCAGCCTGCTCGGGGCGGTTATCCAGACGATAAACAGGCGCGACCTCCAACACGCGAGCTACAGCATCGAAAACCTGATACTGATTCTCTGGCAGGCTCGTCATAAAGGCGCAGGAGGTAAAAAGCGAGTCGAAAGACTGACGGCCAGACATGCGTGTGAGCTTGTTCTCTGGTGCCTGGAATAGGTGCACAAAGGCAGCGACTTCGGCCGACTCATTGCGATAGCAGGGCGTGCTACCACTCCAAGGGCAGCCATAGACAATTACACGATCGCCGACACGGCGCACGATAGGTTCGTCATCATTGAGAAGGCTACAGCCTGGGACATACTGGCGCCAGAGGCGACTATGTGTACTCTTGCCCGTGCCACTAACCCCCATAAGGACGAGCGCACGGCCATGCAGCTCAGTGACAGAGGCATGCACCTTGAGGTAACCGAGAGGCAAGGTAACCATCGTGAAGCATATCATAATCAGACGGTCGATGAGATAGGAGTAGCGAAGGTCCGTCCAATCAGCCCGAAGACGTAGACGCCCCCAGTCAGCCGAGGCGATACCCTCCACGACACGGCCATGATAAGTGATATGCAGGTAAAACGAGCCATCACTACGACGTGCCACACGAGACTCGAAAAACGTATCCTGTACGTACTCTATCTCCACGTCCGTAGCCTCTGCAGCAACGCTAGCATCAGCCAGTACTGTGAGTATGGGCGTAGCTCCCTCGGGGATATTATCCTGGACAAAGGCCTCGTACTTGCCAAGTGCCTGACGTAATAACCCTAGGTCCTCGTGTTCCATGCAGAGGTACTGCTCTGCGATTTGATAATGTATCGTCATATTGTTATTCCTCACCTCGTGGCTACACTAGGGATTATCTGCAACCTATATAGCAGTGCTCCCATCGAACATATCGAAGTGCGGCCTCAGAGATCGAGTAGGCTTTTTATACATACCAGAAAGCTCCGATAAGTGGCAGCTCATGCTGCCACTTATCGGAGCTTCCGAATAAAACTAAACTAATGAAATGTACTGCATCTTACTTGCGCGAGAATAAGCGCTTCCAGATAGAACGCTTCTCTGGCTTATTGCCATAGCCGTAGCCATAACCATAGCCGTAGCCATATCCGTAGCCGTAGCCATATCCGTAGCCATTAGAGCTTGACTTGACGCCGTTGAGTACTATGGCAATATTCTTGAGTACCTGCTCGTCATACATAGACTGAAGGTCTGGCAAGGCTCGACGATCTAGGTTACCCGAGCGGATCACGAAGAGCGTTAGATCTGCGAAGCGATTCATAATCGCTGCGTCAGCTACGATACCAAAAGGTACCCCGTCGATAAGCAGGTAGTCTACTTGTTCGCTGACCTCCTCGATCAGTTGGTCGAGACGTGGACGCATCAGCAACTCAGCAGGGTTGGGCGCAGAGGAGCCTGCAGCTACCACCTTGACACCTGGCATGGTCTTGTCCGAGTGGAGAACATCAGATAGAGTTAGGCTCTCATCGGTAATATAGTTCGTTACACCATAACCCGATACACCAAGACGCTTACTGATCGTCCCCTTACGAATATCGAGGTCTATGATGGCGACACGCTTACCCGTAAAAGCCAAGCTACGAGCTAAGTTATAAGTCGTAAAGGTCTTACCCGCTGACTCCCCAAAGGATGAGCACATAATACGCTTCGCTCCGGGCGTAGAACTGAGCACAAAACTCAAGCCCGTACGCAACACACGGAAAGCTTCGGTAACACTATCTGTCCCTTGCTCTGAGATTGTAAAGAAGGCTTCCTTCCCCTCGGCATAAGGGATATCGCCCAAATAAGGTATTGAGGTAGCAGAGGTAATATCCTTGCGCGTACGAATCTTGTTATCCAAGAGCATTCGGAGAATAAAGAAGGCTGCGGGAAGGAATAGTCCAATAACAAAACTGATCAGCACCGAGCGCATCGTATTCGGTGCAGTCGGCGAGGTAGGCCCCGTATCATTGTCTAGCACATAAGCATTATCCACCTGTATGGTCTGAGCAAAGTTGTTCTCCTCTCGCTTACTTAGTAGCTGCGTAAAGATAGCCTCCTTCATACGCATCTGACGCTCGATATCCGTCCATTCTCGCTGCTTGGTGGGCATCTCCTCTACTTCTTCTAGACCGCGAATATTATTGCGTTCTAGTTCCTCTATCTTCATATCTATAGAGGAAGTATAGTTATTCAGAGTTCGCACGATACCCGCCCGAACAGTTTTGAGCGCCTCAGCATACTTGGTCACCATCGGATGGTCCTCCAGGCCTCCAGTAGTCTCTAGCCAGCGGTCGTACTCAGGCTTAATGCTATTATATAGAGACACCTGCGCCTCGATGCCGGGCGCACCTACCCCAACCCCTTCTGGGAGAAACTCTCTAAACTTAGCAGGATTCGTTACTGTAGCGAGCATATAGCCAGAGAGGCGTTTCTGAGCCTCTAGACCAATAATTTGCTCACGAGAGCTCTGGGACTTACTAGCATACGATCCTATGATCGTCGATGGCTGTATGTATCTATTGGAGCGCTGGAAGCTATCGATAGATCCCTCCACAATGGCAAGCTCTTCACCTAGGCTCTCTATACGCTCAGATATAAACCTGGACGTATTCTCCGCAATCTGTCGACGCACACTAGCAGTCTCATCATTGTAAGCGTCCACCATCTGACGGAGAAAGGCTGTAATCTTATTCTTATTATCACCAGAGAGAGAGAGAAGCATCGCCGTTCCTCGCTCCTTCATCTGAGAGATCGACATCATCCCTTGGTAGGTGGCAGCTAAGCCCTTCACACTCTGACGGCGTACTTGGATGACTGGGTACTTCCACTTCTGGTGATAGTCTACCCCCGGAGATACCACAAAGCGCCCCTCACCATAGGCGACTTCCTGTCCTATCGGAATAACACGCTCTTCTCCTGTATCCTCATTCGACAAGATAACAGAAGTAGCATCTTTGTACTTTAGGTCGAAGGTTTGGTATATATCGAGCGAATCGACGAACTTCACCTTGACAGGCGACTGGTCATACAGCTCGATCCAACGCAAGCCCTCCATAGCCTTATACTCAATCTCAGCCTCTACAGCACGTATAGCATTCGCAATAACGATGCGCGACCGAAATTGTAGGAGTTCATTATCCAGATTAACTCTCGAACGACGCCCAGCGAAGTCAAAGTCTATCGAGGTACGCTGCGATGGGTCTCGGATGATTACAGAGACAGTACTCTCATAAGTATATGGTTGCTTAGCATTGCGCCAGTACATTAGACTACAGCATACCACAACGGAGAGAATAAACCACATCCATTGACGTAGCAGTAGCTGTAGAATGTCTAGTATA
>CAMBHQ010000054.1 GCA_945867245.1 uncultured Porphyromonas sp. | reverse complement strand
AAGCTGCTTACCAGCAGCTCATCAATGCTTATATCAATAGCAACCACCGCCGCAAAGTGGAGGTTATCGCACGTGCTTTTACCCTAGCACGTATAGCCCACGCCGGCGTAAGGCGTCGCAGCGGAGAGCCCTATATACTGCACCCTCTCGCTGTCGCCCAAATAGTATGTAGCGAGATGGGCCTCGGATCGACCTCTATAGTATGCGCTCTGCTACACGATGTAGTAGAGGATACCGACTACACTACTGCCGACATACAGGCTCGCTTCGGCGAGAAGGTTGCCACCATAGTAGAGGGGCTGACTAAAGTATCTTCGGACCGCTTCTCGCCTGGTAGTTCGACCCAGACTGAGAGCCTGCGCAAGATACTTCTCGTTATGAGTGAGGATGCTAGAGTTATCCTTATCAAGATAGCCGATAGGCTGCACAATATGCGCACCTTAGGCTCTATGCTGCCGAGTAAGCAGTACAAAATCGCGGGCGAGACTCAGTATATATATGCTCCTCTAGCCCACCGCCTGGGCCTGCATAGTATCAAGACCGAACTGGAGGATTTGAGCTTCAAGTACGAATACCCCGAGGAGTATCAAGCTATTAGCCAAAAGGTAGCCGAGAGCGAAGGTGACCGAGAGAACTTGCTCAAGCGCTTCGCCAGTCCTATAGAGGCAGCCCTCATTAGCGAAGGCATTCGGTACGACCTCAAGATGCGTGTCAAGAGTAATTACTCTATCTGGCGCAAGATGAAAAGCAAGGGGGTCCCCTTCGAGGAGGTATATGACCTTTTCGCCGTGCGTATTGTCTTCGACTGTCAGGACGGTTATTCAGAGGTCAAGCGCTGCTTCGACATCTATACCGCCATTACAGCATTGTACCGCTCCAATCGCGAACGCGTCCGAGACTGGGTCAATATGCCCAAAAGCAACGGCTATCGTGCCCTGCACGTAACAGTGATGGGTCCCGACGGACGTTGGATAGAGGTACAGATACGCTCTAGACGTATGGACGAGATAGCAGAGCAGGGTCTAGCGGCACATTGGCGATACAAGAATGAACTAGTAGAGGAAGATAAGGAAATCAGTAAGTGGCTAGACACCATCCGCGAAATCGTGCAAGCCCCTACACCTAATGGGATGGATTTCTTGGATACGATGAAGCTGACGCTATCGTCGGACGAAATCTATGTATTTACACCGAAGGGCGATACTTTTAGGCTTCCTATTGATGCTACTGCTTTGGACCTCGCCTACAACATCCACAGCGAGCTGGGAGATCATAGTATAGGAGCCAAGGTAAACCATAAGGTCGTCCCTCTGAGTACTAAGCTCGCTCATGGCGACCAAGTAGAAATCCTACACAGCCGAAGCTCACAGCCCAAGAGCGAGTGGCTCAACTTCGTCATTACGGCTAAAGCACGTCTGGGAGTACAAGCAGCGCTCAAGCGTCAGCAACGCGACGTCATCGCCCGTGGCGAAGAGCTACTTGCTCAGAAGTGCCAAAGCGTCAATATCGAGCTTAGCAATAGCACGATAGACCGCTTGCTATCCTTCTATCAGTACACACGTAGAGAGGACTTCTATGCGACATTGGGCTCTGGGCATATCGACCTAGACAACGATATACGCAAAACCCTCAAAGCACATCAGGAGCAGAAGAGTCATGGACTGGCTATTCCTGCTGAGCCTAAGCGTGGACGTAGCTTCCGGACACTGCTAGAGCCTGAGGCGCCCCGAGCCAAAGCTATCATCGACCGCAAAAAGGTCTACACACTAGAGGAATCGGCAGAGGGACTCAACTACCACGTATCTGCTTGTTGCCATCCGATACCAGGGGATACTGTACTCGGTATTGTAGATGACGAGGAGGAGGTACAGGTACACAAACTCGCCTGTCCTATAGCGACGCGTATCAAATCTACAGAGGGCAATAGACTCGTTACCACACACTGGGGCGAGCATCACCAGGCACTCTTCCAGACGACGCTTATCTTCCGTGGCGTAGATAACGTAGGTATCCTGCATAGCATTACACAGACCTTGCTAGAGCATAGGCATATCAATATCAATGGCATTAACGTAGGCAGTAAAGATGGTATCTTCTCGGGACAGATGACCCTATTGGTCCATAATGCCCACGAAGTAGATAAGATATGCACGGCACTCAAGCAACACGAATCTATTATCAGTATCCACAGACTGGCCGAGGAAACGCTCAAGCGCAACACTAAATAAATGTAAGGCATGAATAGAAGCTTCCAGATGATGAGCAAGGCCGCCGGCGCTGCCTGTAATATGCGCTGCGACTACTGCTATTATCTAGAGAAAGAGGGCTTATTCGGCAGAGAACGGGCTATACCAGAGATGAGCGACGAGGTCTTAGAGACTTTCGTGCGGGATTACATCAGCGCTCAGCCCGAGGGTATGCCTGTTGCTTTCACTTGGCACGGAGGCGAAGCCTTGCTAAGGCCACGCAGTTTCTACGAGCGTGCACTAGAGCTACAGCGTCGCTATGCTGGGGGGCGTCGTATAGAGAATAGCCTCCAGACCAATGGTCTACTGATGAGCGAGGACTGGTGTCGCTTCTTTGCCGACAACGAGTTCCTCATCGGCATATCCCTAGATGGCACAGAGGCACAGCACGATGCTTTCCGCCGTACCATGGGCCAGCAGGGCAGTTTCGCACGCGTGCTCAGAGCTATCGAATTGATGCAGCGTCTGGGGACAGAGTTCAATGTACTCTCTACGATCAACAGCCGCAATGCCGACGAACCTCTAGAGTATTATCGCTTCCTGCGTGGTATTGGGGTCCGATACATCCAGTTCACCCCGATTGTAGAGCGCATCAATAGCCTTAGTCTAAAACATCAGCACGTAGAAGCGCCCTATATAGACCTCCGAAGTGAGCTACGCCAGATGCACGATGGCCTAGATGTCCGTATGGCACCCTATAGCATCACAGCCCGCCAGTGGGGGGACTTCCTGACGGGCGTATTCGACGAATGGGTACGCAATGATGTGGGCGAGGTATTCGTTCAGTTGTTTGACGCTACGCTAGCAGGATGGATGGGCGTCCTACCTGGTATATGTACCTTGGCACCGGAGTGCGGGCATGCTGGTATTATGGAGCATAATGGAGATGTCTTCAGTTGCGACCACTACGTCTATCCACGTTACCGCCTAGGCAATGTACTAGATGATAGCCTAGGCAATATGATGCGCAGTAGCGAGCAGCAACGCTTCGGCTCGGCCAAACGAGAGGGACTGACACAGCAATGCAAAAGCTGTGAGTATCTCTTCGTATGCCACGGCGAGTGTCCCAAAAACCGCTTCGTCAGAAGTAAAGATGGCGAATACGGACACAACTACCTATGCCACGGCTATTATGCATTCTGGCGACACTCCGCTCCCTATATGCGCTATATGCGCCACTGCTTGCTCCTCGGGCAAGCTCCTAGCTTGATTATGGGACGCCTCGCTATGGGGCTTCCACTCGAACACACATAGAGGAATACAATTATGATACAGCAGCCACAATATCAGGCTATATTATATACTGCTTTACGTGCTCTAGTGGTACGACTCGCCACAGAGACGAGCAGAGAGGAGCGCAAACAACTCTTCCGTCTCTTGGGTTCCGAGGCGCTAAGCAATATCTTCGCGCGCAAGGATGAGGACAAATATATCCAGATACCAAGCCTAATTAGTACCCTAGAGACTGCACGTGTAGCGAGCGAGGAGTTGTACCTAGACCGTGATAGTCTGATAGCCCTACTCCTATATATACCCTATAGCGAAGGACTCATCACAGACAAGACGGCCGAGCAGTGCTACGGCATAGAGGTACAGCGTTTACTCTCGCTGATGCAGCGTGCATCGGCTCTATACAGCCGTAGAGAATCTATCAGCAGTGAGAACTTCCACAACCTGCTCTTATCGATGGCAGAGGACATACGTGTGGTACTTCTTATCATCGCAGATAGGCTATACCGCCTGCGCCACGCCAAAAAGCTGTATAATAGTGAGGGATGTCTGGCATTGGCAGTAGAGGCTTCGTTCCTCTATGCTCCTATTGCCCACCGCTTAGGCTTGTACAAGATCAAAGGCGAGATGGAGGACCTGTGCCTCAAATGGAGAGACCGCAAGACCTATGACTACATAGTCCGCAAGCTTGGTGAGAGCAAAGCTAGCCGTGATGCCTTTATCGCAGCCTTTATCTCGCCCATACGCAAACGCCTAGAGGAGGTACTAGATGTTCCCTTCGAAATGAAAGGACGCACCAAGAGCATAAGCTCGATACACAACAAGCTACGCAAGCAGGCCTTCGAGGATATATACGACCTCTTCGCCATACGTATTATAGTAGACTGTCCTGTAGAGCGCGAGCGCCTCGTCTGCTGGCAAGTCTACTCTATCATAGCGGATATGTATCGTCCCAACCCAGAGCGACTCAAAGATTGGATAAGCATCCCCAAGAGCAACGGCTACGAGAGCCTGCACACTACAGTGATGGGACCCGAGAGTCGCTGGGTAGAGGTACAGATACGTTCGCAGCGTATGGACGCCATTGCAGAGCAGGGGGTAGCTGCCCATTGGAAGTACAAAGGCATCAAAAGCGAAGGCGGACTCGATGAATTCTTAGCCTCTGTGCGTGATACACTAGAGGCAGTGAAAGCTCACGATGGCGCAGACAGACGTGGCATCCTAGAGCGGTCGATGATGACTATTAAGGCTCAGGAGATATATGTATTTACGCCCAAAGGCGAGGTGATGAAGCTCCCCAAAGGTGCTACAGTGCTAGACTTTGCCTTCTCTGTCCATAGTCGTGTAGGCGCTAGTGCTATCCTAGGCAAAGTAAATGGTAAGAATGTCTCCCTAAAGCACCAGCTAAGCAATGGCG
This sequence comes from uncultured Porphyromonas sp., assembly GCA_945867245.1. GTDB lineage: Bacteria > Bacteroidota > Bacteroidia > Bacteroidales > Porphyromonadaceae > Porphyromonas. The sequence continues at coordinate 1,419 of CAMBHQ010000054.1, read as the reverse complement.
ATACAGTAGAGATTATCACCAGTGCACAGCAGAGTCCCAAACAAGATTGGCTATCGGTAGTCGTTAGTACCAAAGCCAAGGCGCGCATACGCCAGTTGCTGCGTGCCGAGGAAGAGCAAGGACTAGCTATCGCCAAAGAGCTAGTACAACGCAGGCTCAAAAACAGGAAACTCCCCTACAACGAGGCTGTATTCATACGACTAACTATACGCCGTGGCTACAAAGCTCTCTCGGACTTCTACCGAGATATTAAGCACGAGAAGCTAGATGTATCTGCCTTCATTGACCAGTACGAGCAAGAGCTACGACAAATAGCCAGCGAGGCACAGAGCCGTATAGATAATGTACAGACAATACGCTCTGCCGAGACCTTCACAGGCCTAAGCGAGCTAGCCGAAGTACAGGCTAATACGGCCACAAGTCAAGAAGTGCTTGTTATTGACCAAGGGCTTACAGGCGTAGTCTATAGTTTCGCCAAGTGCTGCCAGCCTGTGTACGGCGACGAAGTATTTGGCTTCGTCTCTAGCAAAGGCATCAAGATACACCGCACCGACTGCCCCAATGCTCCGGATATGATAGAGCGCACGGGGCATAGAGTACTGAGTGCCCGTTGGTCTGGCAACGATAGTGAGCGCAGTAGCCTCGTGCAGATAGAGGTAGTAGGTAGAGATGATATAGCCGTAGTAACGCATATTATCTCCCTTATCAAGAAAGAATCGCGCTGTATGCTACGCAACTATTCTATTGACTCGGGTGATGGACTATTCCGTGGTACTTTTGTCATCAAGCTAGAGCAGGGCTCTAGCCTAAGCAATCTAGTGAAGAAAGTCCGCAGTGCCGTAGGTGTCAAGCAGGTGATACGCCACTAGGCGGTAGTGTCCTAAATACCCATAGGGCATCCGATAAATGTAGTCTCTACGAGTTCATTGAATAGTCGTAGCCGAAGAATAGCTTTGCCTTTTACCCCAAGCCCCTAGCAGTTATCGCATTGCGATGAGAAGCATTCAGATAAATTACGTATCTTTGTCGGCGTAAGGCTAAATCTTTAGCCCAATACTTCATTTGTTTGGAGCTTCTAGCAACGTGCTAGGTCTAAATACTCCACTAAACCCTATTAGACATTAGAATATCGTACTCCCTTTGTGTCAATCTTCCCAGGGAGTATTGCCGTAATTATGCCTACGTATCACAAAGAAGAACTTGTGCAGATGAGCAAGCAACAGCTCATCGCCACAGCTAAGGAACTTGGCGTAGCTACTACAGGGCTCGACGCAGAGGCCCTCGTCTACGCTATTATTGACGCTCAGAGCACAGCAATTCCCATTAAGCGTAAACCTGGACGTCCACGCAAAACAGCAGTAGCAGATGAGCAATCTCAGCCTGCCACCAAGCAAGAAACGCAGACTGTAGAGAATAATA
>CAMBHQ010000053.1 GCA_945867245.1 uncultured Porphyromonas sp. | reverse complement strand
GAAGGTGCGCTTCTCCTCGTGTCCGTCGTTGTAGCCGAATACGTAGATCATATCAGGCTTCTTGTCTGCGTATTCCTCGGTCTTGGCCAGCTCGAAGAGGTTCGACAGGCCGATGCCGTGGCTCATGAAGTCCTTGTGGAAGTAGACGAAGGCCAGTAGATCGCCCACCTTGGCTGGGAAGAGGAAAAACTCGTCCTCGCTCAGGACAATATTGCTCAGCGGGTTGATCTTGTGCTCCTCGAATATGCCATCTCGGGTATTCTTCTTGGTATAGGACACGTAGGGCGGGTTTATCATCACGGTATTGATGAAGGGTATGCCCTGTAGTCCCTTGTACTCTAGGGGGCAGTGCCAGGTAATGTCGTTGAGGATAAGCCCGGCATTGACCCCTGCCGTAGACTGTAGGTAGATGTTGCTGATGTAGCCATTGACCACGTTGCGGGTGCGGCGGTAGATGCTCTGCAGGAGCTCATTAAAGAGCTGATAGGCCTGGATAAAGCGCACGTTCTGCATGCCATCGCCTACGCGGTTATTCTGCACTATGGCCACACGCTCTAGCTTGCGCCAGTAGTCGTAGAGTAGCTCTATGACCTCGAGGAAGAGGTCTCTATCACGGAACAGGGCCGCGTACTTGTTATTGACCTCGATGAGCTCCTCTACCTCCATCACGCTCAGGAAGCGAATGGCCTCGATGAGGCTACTGATGAGGTTGTCATCGTTGTGGTAGTCCTCTATGAGCTGCGCATAGATAATGGGGTTGTCCCGCTTGATGCAGTGGAGGACGAAAGACTCTACTACACGACGAAAGGCGTAGCTGGTGAGAATCTTGCGGCGGTTGTCGCAGTACTTGGATGAGAAGTTAATGATGGCCTTCCCACGCCCGAGAGTGAACTCTTGTAACATAGGCTCTTCTAGTTAATAGGTTATCTGTTTGTTATTGTGTGCCGAGACTGATAGCTCGACACTCAAAGGTACGACTTTCTCTCGAATTACGGAATAGTTTCCGTAAATAACAACCCCAACCGAGGCAACAAACAAAGCGACCGCTACCCCTGCGAGCAACGAAGCCTAGGCCACAGCCCAAGCCCTCGCTAGGATAGCGGTCTCCCGCACTATATAATAAGCTAGCGACTCTGCTAGAAAGAATAACGGAAGCCTATACGCAGCGCACTATTATGAGTCGGCGCAGTCAGGAAGCCCCATGAGGGCTGATATACGGGCTCCGACAGTATATTCTCGTAGTGCCCCCCCACTCTGTATGCAACGTACTCATCCTTACCTCGAGAGTGCCAGCCCCAGAAAGCATAGCTGAGGCTCAAAGACCAGCGCTCGCCAAGGCTATACTCTAGTGTTGGGCGCAGGCCGTAGTACCAGCGATAACCGAAGTGCCTCTCCTCATACTTCCTTCTACTCTCGGAAGATCTTCTTGACTCATAATATATAAGAATATCAGCATACTTCCAAGAGCGCTTATAGGCCCCGATAAGCCCTACACCTAGTACCGGAGACAAGCCCAAGCGGAAGCGTCCTAAGCGTGGCGTATAAAGCGTAGCGAAGAGCTCGGCATTGGTAGAGCTATAGACCCCATTATCTGTCAGAGGTAGGCTCAGCTCTAGGCCTGCACTGACATACGGATTGAAGTTATAAGCTATCGACGGGATGAGCTTGGTCTCGTTTTTATCCAGCTTCTCTACCTCTGCGCTCATCCCCTGCAGAGAAAAGGTCCAGCGCTTTAGTTCGCTCTGCCCCAATAGCTGAATAGGGAGCAGCAGGGCGAGCATCGATAATAAAATCATCTTTGCTTTCATGGTGTGATAACTGTTAATTAGACTGAAAGTTGTACATCATGCAACTCAATGCAAAGATATAAAACATCCCGACATATCATTATTACCCCAAGAACTTATCGACACCTTTTTCTTAAATGCCTCATTGAAGCAGGAGATCTTTAACTGACACCAACCTATCCGCAGCCTCCATTGCCCTATATCTATCTAATCAATAAATTGTTGTACCTTTGCAGGCGCTTAGCGCAATCTCTGTCAGGAAGAATAGTGTGGCCTGTTATATTGCGTTTGGTTAGTACTAATTTAATAAAGCAAGTCAGAAATGGACTTTATCAAGATTGTAAACGAGGCTTTTGCTACTGGCAAGGAGCATCCTAAGTTCCGTAGCGGTGATACCGTTACTATCGACTATCGCATCAGCGAAGGTGGTAAGGAGCGTATCCAGCGCTACCGTGGTGTCGTTATCCGCATCAGCGGACACGGCGAAAAGAAGCACTTCACAGTGCGCAAGATCTCTGAGGGTGTGGGTGTAGAGCGTATCTTCGCTATCGAGAGCCCATTCATCGAGAAGATCACTGTAGAGAAGCTCGGTAAGGTACGCCGTGCCAAGCTATACTACCTCCGCGGCCTAACAGGTAAGAAGGCGCGCATCAAGGAGCGTCGCGTAGCTGTGAAGTAAGCCTTGTAAAGCATTCCATCAGAAAGCCCCGCATAGCCGTTTGGCTATGCGGGGCTTTAGCTTTGTCCTCTATACCACGCAAGGCTATCCCGAGCCCCCGCCGATCTAGCACCTAAGGCCCCATCTTTTATCCGCTCGATAGGCGGACGTTTGGCCACCTAATAGGCAGACAAGTGGCCGCCTAATAGGCGGACGATCGTCGACCTAGTAGGCGGACAAGTGGCGACCTATTATATAGCCAAACGACCCAAAAACAGCGGGCCGTACCGACACCATATCGATACAGCCCGCATACCTTACTTTATTGACCCGTGGCAGGTCTATTCGCTACACGCCATAAGCCCCCTTGGCGAGCTATTGCAACTGCGCCAAATCCGCACTAAACAGAGCTGCAGTGCGACGAACTTGGCGGATATAATAGCTAGTGCCACACTCGCCACTAGTGGCTAATATAGTGCTAAATCATTGATTGATGCAGGCTTGCAACAGTCCAGAGACCTTTGCCCACAGGGCTTCGCTCCCTCGACCTATCGCACGAGCGGGCCTTCGGGAGTATCTTCGCAAGCGACAAACCACTAGACCTCCAGATATTCAATAGATACATGCAGACAAGCCCGAGGCATAAACAGCTTACCTTTTTTGCCCTCTACGTAGCACAGAGCATACCGATGAGCCTTATCAGCACGCTCCTGCCCGTGGTGATGCGGCAGCAACACTTCTCGCTCAGTACCATCGGGATGCTACAGCTTATCAAACTACCATGGATACTCAAAATCCTCTGGGCGCCACTCGTAGACCGGCATAGCGAGAGCCTCGCGAGCTACAAGCGCTGGATATGGGGGAGCGAGCTATGCTACGCCCTCTGCCTAGGCCTCGTGGCCCTGCTGCAACTGGAGCTAAACTTCCCGCTCATCCTCGCACTGGTCGTCCTAGCCTTCGCCTGCTCGGCCACGCAGGATATCGCCACAGATGCACTGACGAGCCGTAGCTTCGGCACCGACACGGTGCAGGCGAATAGGCTACAGGCCATGGGGCAGTTCGCAGGAACTATCCTCGGGGGTGGTGTACTGATGATTGCCTACAGCTATTTGGGCTGGTCTCTGCTCTTCGGTCTACTCGCCCTACTGGTACTCGCCCTCCTCATACCACTGCAGCTCTACCGAGAGCCCCTCGCCCCTCGTCCGAATACGGACAGCGGAGGGCGCGGAGGCCTTGGCTGGGGCAGTATCGTTAGCTTCTTCGGGCGACCAGGGATCGGAGGGCATGGCCTCATGCTCATCTTATTTAATGCAGGGCTGGTAGGGACTATGGCCATGCTCAAGCCCTACCTAGTAGATGCCGGCTATGCGCTGGCGGACATCGCTTGGCTTTTTAGCCTCTATGGGGCTGGATGTGGCTTCGTGGCGAGTTTCTTGGCGGGACGCTACCTGCGACGTCTAAGCCATGCCGAGGGCCTCACGATTACCTCGGGACTTGTCGTGCTGGCCGCCCTCGTCGTAGCCGTGCTGGCTCAGACAGGGCAGACAGGGCTCTGGGCCGTGATGCTCACTCTGGGCGCTATATGGGGCGCCTACGGAGCTGGCACTGTGATGCTCTATTCGGTGGCTATGGATGCCGTTCGCTCGGGCAGTGAGGGGACAGACTTCACGCTACAAATCGTCCTCCTGCACCTCAGTAGCCTAGTAGTAGCGAGCCTGAGTGGCAAACTTGCAGGGGCCTTGGGCTACGTGCCCTTCTTCTATATCGAGGGTGCCCTAGCGCTCCTCTCTCTCCTATATATATACTACCGCTACCATGCTAGACCTCATAAGCAAATACAATAGGGCCATCCCTCGCTATACCAGCTATCCGCCGGCCAATTACTTCGCCCCAGACTACGACAGTAGCCACTATGTATCGGCCATAGAGGCGAGCAACGAGGTCGGCATACGGGCGCTGTCTTTTTACATACATGTGCCTTTCTGCCCCAGACTCTGCCACTACTGTGCCTGCAATGCCTACGCCATGGAGGCCCGCCCACGCGTCGAAGCCTATATGCAGGCTGTGCTCGATGAGATTGACCTCGTCTGTCAGCACCTCGACCGCACACGCCCCATCACACAGATACACTACGGAGGAGGCACACCGACAGCCGTACCCCTGCACTGGCTGGCCCAGATAAACGACAAACTGCGGAGCTACTTCCCCCTCGCCCCCGAGGCCGAGATTGCCATCGAATGCCATCCGGGCTACCTCTCTTTGGCAGCTTGGCAGGAACTCATCGATGCGGGCTTCAATCGTGTCAGCATTGGAGTACAGGATTTTCATCCGGAGGTCCTCGAGGGTGTCAATCGTGCGGCTAGTCGGGAGCGCTTCGAGGATATATTCGCCCTCCTAAGGGCGCATGGCCTGCGCATCAATCTCGACTTGATATACGGCCTACCGAGGCAGACACCAGAGCGCTTCGAGGAGAATATCCGCCGAGCCATCGCCCTCTCGCCAGACCGCTTGGTAACCTTCGCCTATGCACATGTACCCTGGGTCAAGGCACAGCAAGGGCAACTGGAGGCGCTCGGGCTACCGACGGAGCAGGAGCGGGCCGAGATGTTCGCTCGGGGCAAGGCCTTGCTGGAGGGCTCAGGCTACAAGGCTTTGGGGCTAGACCACTTCGTTCGTCCCGACGACCCACTCTACACAGCGCTTCAGACAGGGCAGCTACATCGCAACTTCCAGGGCTATTGTACGCGGGCTACTACGGGACAGGTCTACGCCTTCGGGGTTACGGCTATCAGCCAGCTGACAGCCGCCTATGCACAGAATACCAAGAGCATCGAGCAGTACCTAGAGCGCATTGCGGCAGGGCAGCTACCTATTGAGCGTGACTATGCCCTCGGCCCTAGCGAGCAAATCGCAGGCGAGGTGATTGCCTCGATTATGTGCAACGGCCGTGCTCGCTGGGCGGAGCTCGCCGAGACGCTAGCCCTGAGTGCCGAGGAGCTGAGCGCTAACCTCTATCGGGACGAAGCCCTACTCGCTGAGCTCGAAGCCGACGGGCTAATCACCCGCACGAGCGAAGGTCTGCGGGTCAGCACTGCGGGCCAGCCCTTCGTGCGCATTGTCGCCTCGGCCTTCGACCCTCTGATGGCCGACAACAGCCGTCCCCGCCCCTACAGCATGGCGCTGTAGAAGCGGGGACGTATAGAGGCGATCCGACCTTTTCGGCTCCCTCGGTATTACCTCTGTAGCTACTTGGTTGCCTGTCGGCCTTGCGGAGTCCTATGCCCTTGGCAGACGTTCCCTCCGAGAGCTACAATATTTATTGCAAGTTCGTGTACTAATGCCGTGCTAAGCCTAGGCATACTTTGTACTCTCTGACTGCTAATTGACTGCTACTTGATGGCCATTTGACGGCCACTTGAGTCGCCAAAGCCTCAGAACGCAACTCTTCGCAACAAGAGGTTATAGCCGCTCTATTTGTCACTAGTTACCCTGCAACACACTAATATACAAGGGGTAAGACCTCCACTTACCGACCGAAAGAGCATCAAAAACATTGGGGGGTATTCTCCCGAACACCCCCCAATGAGAACACAATGTTCTAAAACTAATTTTTACAAGTTATTATATAATAGATACTTAACCAACCACACAAAAGCTCTGACTGCTAATTGACTGCTAAACGTGTCCATAAAACCTCGGGCAAAGCACCAGCAAAAAGCACCCAAATAGAGGGCAAATTACCCCCTCTAGGGCCTGCCCCTAGCACTCAAAAGCAAGTACCCTATACGACTGCCACGCCCATACCCTGCAGGCCTGCAACCACTCACAGATAGATAGCTTAACAATCGCCCATTGTTAAGGCTCTATTGTTAGCGCTCTGTTAAGGGGT
>CAMBHQ010000052.1 GCA_945867245.1 uncultured Porphyromonas sp. | reverse complement strand
ACCGAGCCCGAATGTCGCAAACAACGAAGCGAGTGCCGTATTATGCAATAGTCTCGTGGAGTGGTGTCGGCTTAATTTTGACACCTGAGACTTCATTGACCACTCTATCGGAGAGCCTCGGCACAGCATAGTGTCGGGGCTCGCTTGCGCTTGGCGCATCATGCAATAGCCTCAAGCAAGAATAGCCCATTGCCGGTCTCTAAGCACTATTTCGTATCTTTGTACGCTATTATATGTGTGTACTATATGGGTAGAATTATTGCTATAGCCAACCAAAAAGGAGGGGTCGGCAAGACAACAACCGCCATTAACCTAGCCGCTTCGCTGGCGACACTAGAGCAGCGTGTCCTGCTGGTCGATACCGACCCGCAGGCCAATGCGACCTCGGGCGTCGGCGTCGATACCTCTGCGCTCGGGCATACCGTCTATGAGTGCCTCTGTGCAGGCCTACCTGCCGAGGGGGCTATCGTCAAGACTGCTATCGATGGGCTAGAGGTGCTCCCCTCGCATATCGACCTCGCTGGGGCCGACATAGAGCTTATGGAGGTCAGCGAGCGCGAGTATGTACTAAAAGGGGTACTGCGCCACGTTGTAGATAAATACGACTATGTGCTGATCGACTGCTCGCCCTCACTGGGGCTGATAACGGTCAATTCGTTGGTGGCTGCCGATGCGGTGATTATCCCCGTACAATGTGAGTACTTTGCGCTCGAGGGTATTAGCAAGCTGTTGAATACGATTAAGATTGTTAAGAGCCGACTCAATCCCCAGTTGGAAATCGAGGGTTTCTTGATGACCATGTACGACAGCCGTACCAAGCTCAATAACCAGATTTATGAGGAGGTCAAGAACCACTTCCGCAACCTGGTCTTCGAGACCGTGATACAGCGCAACGTTAAGCTCGGCGAGGCACCCAGCCATGGCTTGCCCGCCCTCCTCTACGATGCCGACAGCCGTGGAGCTATCAACCACCTGCAGCTAGCAGAGGAACTACTGAGAAGAAGGAATTAGGATGAAGAAAACAAAGACAGTACTAGGCAAAGGGCTTAATTCGATGCTCGGGGGCGAAGGCCTCGGCATCCTAGAGACAGAGCCAGTCCGCCGAGGCGAGGCAAGCAATACTATAGCCATACTACCTCTAGAGCGTCTACAACCCAATGCTGAGCAACCACGCCGGCACTTCGATGAGGCTGCGCTCGACGAGCTAGCGGCCTCTATCCGCCACCTCGGGCTTATCCAGCCCATCACGGTACAGCCTGCCGAGTCTGGGCACTACACGATTATATCGGGGGAGCGTCGCTATCGTGCGGCGCAGCGTGCCGGCCTAGCGCAGGTGCCTGTCTATATACGCGAGACTAAGGGTAGCGAGCTACTAGAGCTGGCTCTGGTGGAGAATATTCAGCGTGAGGACCTCAATGCCATTGAGGTGGCGCTAGCCTATCAGGCCCTAGCGGAGCAGACGGGGGCTACGCACGAGGCTATAGCCGAGCGCGTGGGTAAGACCCGCTCTAGCATCAGCAACTACCTGCGCCTATTGCGCCTGCCCGCAGAGATACAGCTCGGTCTTAGCCAGCGCCTTCTAGAGATGGGTCATGCCCGTGCTTTGCTGCAGATCGAGGACCCCGAGCGACAGATGGAACTCTATCAGCTCTGTATAAGCGAGGGCCTCAGCGTACGTGAGGTCGAGGAGATGGCCCGTGCTATCAAGAGCGGAGGGGGCGAAGACCCAATCACTCCGAATCCGAGTGCCGAGCCGAAAGCTACGCCACGCCCGACCGAGTACAAGGCTCTAGAGCAACATCTGGCGAGCGTCCTAGGCACCCGAGTGAACCTCAAGTGCAATCCCAAGGGTAAGGGCAGTATCAGCATCCCCTTCCGTAGTGAGGAGGAGCTAGAGCGCCTGCTCGGGCTCTTGCAACGTATTCAGAATGCCTAAGCCCCGCAAGCGATGACTTCACGGCACTATTGGCCTTTATTCGCCCTGTTATTGATACTGCTCTCGGCCTCGCCTCTATGGGCGCAGGAGGCCACCGAGCCAGAGCCACTAGCGCAGCCCTCGCAGACACCGAGCCTCCCTAGTTATAGCCTGAGCACAGCCGACAGCCTACAGATAGAGGCCAGCAAGCGCCTCGCTGATAAGACTAGCGAGGAATGGAAGCCCCGAGGCTCCAAGGCCTTGCTCTGGGCTATCCTGCCAGGTGGCGGGCAGATCTACAACCGCAAGTATTGGAAGCTCCCCATCGTCTGGGGTAGCCTCGCTACTTGTGGTTATTTTATTGCCTTCAACGGGCGTATGTACAGCGAGTATCACGCCGCTTATAGAGACCTGATGAGTGCAGACCCAGCTACCAATACGGCATGGCTGGCCTTTACGCCCATTGGGACGAAGGCCGAGGACTATGCACAGTACGAGTCCCTCAAGGCTACACTCAAGCGTGGTAATGACTACTACCGCCGCTACCGAGACCTATCTATCGTACTGGCTATCGGGATATACGGGCTGAGTATGCTCGATGCCTATGTCGATGCCGAGCTCTTTACCTTCGATATCTCGCCCGACCTGTCGATGCGTGTAGCACCGACCATGCTTCCCGCCGCACCAGGACAGAGTGGGGGACGCTATCAGTTTGGCATGGGTTGCCAACTGACCTTCTAAGGACTAACCAACAGCCACGCCCTAGTGGCGTCTGTAAACAGAATAAGTATGATTAAACTGAAACATCTAGCGACCTGCCTGCTCGCCCTCACTATGGGCGCTACGGCACTCGCTCAGACGGACCTCACCACCACGCCACTACCCAAGGAGTCGCTACAGCTCCCCCAGACACTGGACCACGAGCTAGAGCAACTCCTGCAGCGTTGGTACGAGGGCTACGAGCGTCGCAGTACCGCCCCCCTAGCCGCTACGCAGGCTATGGCCGTGCCCAACGTGCACGACTCGGTCTACATCAATATGATGAACCGCATCCCCTCAGCCATCAGGCTGAGCTACAACCCCCTAGTGCGCGAGAGTATCGAGCTATATCTCTACCGCCGTCGCCCACTACTCTCTACTATGCTTAGTCTGGGCGACCTTTACTTCCCCGATATCGAGGCCGAGCTAGACAGGCATCGGCTACCGCTAGAGCTGAAGTATCTGACCATCGTAGAGAGCGCACTCAATCCCACGGCTATCTCGCCCGCTGGGGCAGCAGGGCTCTGGCAGTTTATGCTACCTACGGCACGTATCTATGGTCTCAATGTCAATAGCCTAGTGGATGAGCGCATGGACCCTATCAAGGGTACGGAGGCTGCCTGCAAGCTCCTAGCCGACCTATATCGTATCTATAAGGATTGGTGGCTGGTGATGGCGGCCTACAACTGCGGTGCCGGCAATGTGAATAAGGCTATAGCCCGTGCCGGAGGAGGTACCAAGACCTTCTGGCAGATTTACCCGCATCTACCGCGCGAGACTCGCAAGTACGTCCCCCTCTACATAGGGGTCTACTTCGCCATGTATCACCACAAGCATTATGGCATACAGCCTAGAGAACTAGGGCGCACCCTAGCGACCGAATATTATCAGGTTACTAAGCCTACGACCTTCGCCAAGATAGCCTCGCTAGCGGGCATCTCCGTAGAGCAGGTACGTGCCTATAACCCTCAGTTCCGCCGTGGCATCATACCTTGGTCGGGCGAGGGTCAGCTTATCCGTCTGCCTCTGCGTGCTGTCCTCAAGCTCGAGGGCACTAGCCCCGAAGACTTCGTTAGCCACGAGGTAGGCGTCGTCGAGGAGGGTGTGCGTGGCTCTAGCTCTACCTCTAGTGTAATGGCCACGAGCAGTAGCTCTGGTCAGTATATCTATCATCGTGTACAGCGGCGCGAGACCGTAGAGACCATCGCTCGTCGCTATGGCGTGAGCGCCCGTGATATCCGAGAGTGGAACGGCCTCGGACGTAGAGGGATCAGACGTGGTGAGCGCCTTATCGTAGGGCATAAGGAGCGCCCCAAAGCCAAGGTGTCTGAGCTAGAGGCGAGCAAGATAGCCCCCAAGGATACTGTAGCTACCCAGTCCTCGGAGCGCCCACAGACAGAGCCCGTGTCGGTAGAGCGTCAGTATAGCTATCATAAGGTCAAGCGAGGTGAGACTATCGAGACGATAGCCCGTCTCTACGGCGTACGTGCAGCCGATATACGTACCTGGAATGGCCTCGGACGCCGTGCGCTACGTCGTGGCCAGAGCATCATCGTAGGCGTGCGAGAGCAGAAAGTCGCTAAGCCCGAGCCAAGCGCCAAGGCGGACAAGCCACGCAAGCTCGCTAGTGCCGATGCAGCCCATACACAGGAGCTCCGAGCCGAGGAGCGACAGAGCTCCTCTAGTGCCAAGAGCGAGCGCACAGGAGCTGGCAAGCATACGGTCCGCCGTGGCGAGAGCCTTGTCACGATAGCTATGCGTTATAATACGAGCGTGGTCAAGCTACGCGAACTCAATAGTCTGCAATCAGATGTCGTCAAGGTGGGCGATGTGCTGGTCGTGAGTGAGGGCTCGGAGGAGCGTGCCGAAGCGCCTCGTGAGACGGCTCAAGAGACCAAGGATAAGAGCCGTACCAAAGACAAGGAGGCGACACGCAAGCCCGCCCCTGCCAAGCAGCACACTGTGCGCAAGGGGGATACTATGTTTGGTATCGCTAAGCGCTATGGCATCACCGTAGAGGAGCTACGCAAGTGGAACAAGATGAAGAAGGATAACCTACAAATAGGCGATAAGCTGAAGGTATCTAAGTAAAAGCAGGATGAAGCTACGAACAGTCCTAGGCACCTGTGCCAGTCTGGCTCTACTGTGGGCCTGTGCCAACGTCGGAAACCCCGAGGGAGGCCCCTTCGATATGACCCCGCCACGTCTCATAGAGGCGGGGCCTGTGCAGCGTGCCACAGGAGTAAAGACTCAGCGTATCGAGCTACGCTTCGACGAGTTTATCAAGATATCTCAGCAGGATAAAATCATAGTATCACCGCCACAGATACAGCAACCGCTGATAACGGCCGGAGGAAAGTCGGTCAGCATCAAGTTGCTCGATAGCCTGCGCCCCGAGACCACCTATAGCCTATACTTCGACGATGCCATAGTCGATAATAACGAGGGTAACCCTATCGAGAACTTCGCCTATACCTTCTCGACGGGTACGCAGATAGATACGATGCAGCTCGGGGGGACGGTACTCGATGCCGAGACGCTGGAGCCTGTGTCTGGCCTCGTCATAGGTGCCTATTGGGCCGAGGGGCTAGCAGATAGCGCAGCGCTGCAGCAGGCCTTCCCCTTCGCCAGCAAGACGAATAAGATGGGGCGTTTCACGATGCGTGGCTTGCGAGACTCTGTGTATCGGGTCTTTGCCCTCAAGGATAACGACAATAACTACCGCTACGATGGGCAGAGCGAGGGCTTCGCTTTCGCCGGAGACCTCTTCCGCACGACCAAGCTAGATAGCATCAAGACGGACACCATTCGCATAGACTCTATCGTGCGCAGAGACACCCTCTGGCGCGATTCGCTCGTTACCTATCAGCATACCTATTATCGCCCCGACGACATAGTCCTAAGCTACTTCACGCCTCGTAGCAAGGCGCGTGGGCTAGAGCGGAGCAATCGCCTCGATAGCCTACGCATCAGCGTAGAGTTTATGGAGCCTCAGACCAGCGCCCCACGCCTAGTGTCCTTGGATAAGCCCGAGGCCAAGCCCGAGCAACTATATACGCCTAGTCTGTCGGGTAAGAGCGTAACCTATTGGCTAAGGGATGACGCGCTTATCGGGGCGGACTCGATACGTTTTGCGCTGACTTATCCTCGGACAGACTCTCTGATGCAGTTGAGCCAGAAGACCGATACGCTGACCTTCTACAAGCCCAAGAACCGAGATAATGAGCGCAAGGCTCCGAAGCTCAAAGAGGGCGAGCGAGCGCCTAATCCCTTCAAACTTGTCTTTAGTGGAGCCTCTGGCGTCCTGGCAGGCACGCCTAGCGATAGCCTGCTACTCACGAGCAACTTCCCCATCGAGGCCTTGCGCAAGGAGCATATTCGTCTAGAGATGGCGACAGATAGTGTCTTCGCTCCCCTAGACTTTAGCCTAAGAGCCGATAGCCTAGATGGGCTGAGGTATATACTAGGCTTCGAGCGCAAGTACAAGGCCCGCTATCGTGTGGCTATTGACTCGGCGGCCGTCCGCAGTATATACGGACACCTCTGCGACTCGGTAGGCTACGAGCAGAAGACCGAGGACGAGGGCGAACTAGGGCGCCTAGCCGTAAGCGTGCAGGGGCTAGACCCGAGTGGCGTCTACATAGCTCAGCTCCTCAGCAAG
>CAMBHQ010000051.1 GCA_945867245.1 uncultured Porphyromonas sp. | reverse complement strand
GGCGTCCAGAGGGCCTTAGCATCAGTAGGCACTGCGCTATCGGCCACGGGGAGCGTGGCGGCACTATCTGCGGGCAGAGCGCTATCGGCCACTACAGCGGGGCTAGCCTCAGTAGCCGTGGGCTCGGCCGTCGTAGGCGTAGCCTCCTCGGCCGCGGGGGCAGGGGTCGCCACGGCCTTGATACCTAGGGCCTTGGCATCGATGCTAAACTCTTCGTTGGTAGGGGGTAGGCACTGCGTGTCGTCGCAAATCATATAGCGCAGAGCGCCCTCGAAGCGAAACTTAGCAGCATCCGTTACCTTGATGCGCTGACGTAGCACTACTCGGTCTTCCCAGTAACTGATATTCATCCCGAATATCTGGTCGTACTTGCTGATGGGCTTGCTACTACCCTGTAGCTTACCCACGAGCTCGCCCCCGACAATCTTATCCACCACGAGGTGCGTAGGCGTAGGGCCACCGCTAGGGAGGTCGGTGCCATAGAGGTGCCAACCGCCCTCGATATCGGCGGTGAAGATTAGCTCCGCCTCGGTATCGCTCACTTTGCGTTGTGTCTGCGTCCAGCTGATGTAGTCTGCGACCCTCTGCGCAGGCAATACGCCCGCGAAGCCTAGGAACAGCACCAGAGACGCGATAATACGTTTCCAGCTCATATTTTGCTTGTTTTGTTTATTGAACTCTGCCAATGCCCTAGGGCCGAGCACCCAAGGGGTATAATAAAAACACTCCAGCACTGGGGCATATTGCCTATCTCGAGAGACTGAATAACATTCCGCTGTGCTTACGGAGTGTAAAGATAATAATTTGGCGCTTAGTGGCTAGCGTTAGGGCTGCGGTCGTCGGCCTAATAGGTCGCCAAGTGGCCGCCTAATAGGCAGAGGATCGTCCGCTCGGTAGGCGGACAAGTGTCCACCTATTAGGCGGCCATTATAGAGGTCTGGGGCTTGTCCTGACGGGCGTTGTGCCTAAGCCAGAAATCTGCTATCTTTGTGGTATTACTCACCTAAATAACAACTTACGGCATTATGAAAAGACTAATACAACTCCTATTCCTCTGTCTGTTCTGTGGATTAGGACTGCTGGCACAAGAGAAGCAAGCACAAGAGGCTCGGCTCCTCGGCATCCCCCTCGGGATCACAAAGGCTGAATTTGAGAAGCGATTGAATGCTATAGCCCCTAGAGCTATTTACAGCGAACAGGAGAAATGCTACATAAACACCCCCTCAGTCTCCGGAATTAAGACGTCAAGCATATTTGTTGAATATGCCCGAAATAAAACATTAAGCTATGTAGTCATCTTCGAGAAAGAAACATCAGAAGATATGCTCCTATCTAGCTTTTCGGATCTAAAAGATCTACTCGTTCAGAAGTATGGCGAGCCAGATCATGAAAACGAGGAATACGACTCTGAGTCCCTGTATAATGAGAGTGATGCGGAGAAATCGAGAGCCATAGCAAGCGGCTCAGGAGAAGTCGCGGCACGCTGGTACGTAGGGAAGACTAATATCGGCATAATGGCTCCCCGCGGACATAGTAGAATTACCATGGCATATATCGACAGAGAACTTATGGAACTCTCTGACGAAGACAGGCTGAAGGACCTTTAGGCAGATAAACAACATCCCCCCGAGTATCAATGATGATACTCGGGGGGATGTTGCTTTTGTCGTCCTGCCTGCCAGACTGTATGAGCCTGAATACAAAGGCCCCATACCGATGTATACGGTATGGGGCCTTTGCCGAGCCTTCGGGGGCTCGATTGTGTGATATTTGATTTTGCGCTTGCTCTTGGGGGATTAGAATTGCACCTCCGAGAGGGTACGTATTAGGTCGTGATACCGACTCTGTATCAACTCCCGTTGCTTGGGGCTAGCACTCGCTAAACCTTCCTTATACTTGCGCAGTAGGCTAGCGTTGATGCCTAAGGCCTCCGCAAGTTTGCTCACATTGAAGAAAGGGAATGCCTTAAAGAAAGCCGACAAGTCATAACGATACTCAATCGCCTTGTCTGCATACCACTCGGGGTACACACCATGGCGCTCGTAGTAATACTCTGCCTGCTCCTCGAGTACCTCGCAGAATGCTTCTCGGGCTTCCTGCTCCGTGATACCCGTAGCATATAGCCCTGGTACTTCCTCGGTGTAGATAGCGAAGCTCTTATCCTCGGCTCGCTCGATAATGGCTAACATTGCTGTCTCTCTGTTACGTAGTTTGGTGTGATATTCCCTACCTCGCTCGGAGCGAGGTAGGGTGATCAGCGTTACTCCAAGCCCGCGCTACGCATTATCGCCCTAAGGGTCCCTATCGGAACTTCTTTGGACTGATGCCTCGGCACAGGTATGAAGTAATCGTAATCTGGGTGCGTCCACTTATCATGGCGCTTCCCCTGTCCCGCCTGCAACACCCAGCCTTTGGCTCGGAGAAGGCGATAGAGTTCTGAATACTTCATAGTTTAACGCATATCAAATATCACGATGCAAAGGTAACAAATATGTTACAACATTGCAAGCACTGGCCTCAGTGCAGGTCCTTGCGCTCGGCGCTTAGTCCATGGCCGACTTGGCGAGCGTCATTAGGTCATCCTTGTGCATATCGCCCTCGAAGACCACGGCCACTGCCTCGTCCTTTTCCTCTGTCAGGATAAGCAGTGTACTGAAGCGCTGGGTACCTTTCTTAATGCCAAAGATACGGACACGCTCGCCATCCTGAGCATCCTTCTGGTCGAGTAGCTCCTCCACCTTGTCGTCCTTTGCGCTCAGGAGAGGGGCGAAGGCCTTCAGGATATCACTCTTGCCCGTCTTATTCTCGGAGGTGAAGACATACATAGTCTTTAGATTTCGGAAGGCCTCGGCAACTTTACGCCCCTCGGCATTGCTCTCCTTGGCCATCGTAAGGCCCATCTTGAGCATCATCCCCGAGAGCTTGACGCGCTCCACGTTGGGGTTATTGTCGAGCTTACTATAATCCAGCTTCTGAGCGGATAGGTTTACACTCGTTACGAGTAGTACGAGCGCCATAAGGCAGGCGCTCCACAGATGTTTCCATTGTTTCATAATGTCGGTGTATTAGTTTATGTTGTCTTGGGTAAATATCTCATCTTAGCTTATGCTCGAGCAGCATAAGTGCTTGCTGACTCTTGGCTCTACTATTATCGAGGGCAGTGGCTAGGCGCATCACGGCGTCATCGACGACCACATTGACCTCCTCCTGAGTCATGGCCGCACCATTGCGCTGAGCCATCAGAGGGTCTTCGCTAGGGCGCAGTAGCCACAGACCCAGCCCCACAGCCACGAGGGCAGCCGCCATAGAGGCGGGCCACAGCCAACGACGGCTGAGGAAGATAGGATATGCGTCAGTTCTAGGCTCGGCCACTGGTGTGGGCTCCACTGGGCGCTCGTACTGGCTGCGCAGTAGCACAGCATCCGTATAGTAGGGCTCACCCTCCCGGACATCTAGTAGCAGGGCATAGAGCTCTAGCTCTTCGTCGGGCGTGGTCTCCCCCTCGTAGTAGCGGGCGAGCAAGTGCTCGATGCGGGCCTCTAGGCCATTGGTATAGTTATTCATTGCTTATTTGCTCTTTGAGTTTCTTGCGTAGGCGGGATATAATGACCCGCACATTGACCTCGGTAAGGCCTAATCGCTCGGCTACCTCGGCATGGGGCTTGCCCTCGTAGTGTACGAGGCGAAAGATGGAGCGCTGTGGCTCGTCCAGTTGGTGGCTCCAGTCCTCTATTCGGCAGAGGAGTTCCTCTCGCTGCTCTCGTCCCTCGTCCTCCAGCTCGGCTTCGGGCGTGAGGTTTTCCTCTAGCGACAGCTCTATGGGGA
Source organism: uncultured Porphyromonas sp. (assembly GCA_945867245.1). GTDB lineage: Bacteria > Bacteroidota > Bacteroidia > Bacteroidales > Porphyromonadaceae > Porphyromonas. The sequence goes on along the minus strand of CAMBHQ010000051.1, from coordinate 2,547 downwards.
AGTTCATACGCAGGCGGTCTAGGCAATAGTTGCGTGCCACACGGATAACGAAAGCAAAGGGCTGCGCCACCTCGGCCAGTCGAGTACGCTGTGCCCAGAGCTTGATATATACCTCTTGGCAGGCATCCTCGGCATCCTCGCTATTGCCGAGCATCTGTCGGCAGAGCTGCAGGACCCGTGGGCGCTGTGGCAGGTAATGGCGCGCGAAGTCGTCTTCGGTGTACGGCATAGTCTTACTATGGTCTGTTACTAATCTACATCTATAAGACGCAAGGGCTACGGAAATGTTACAACTAGTGGGCAGTGGCAACAATCTTTTCAGAGACAAGGATAAAGAATTTCAGAGATACAGACACAAATACATATACATCAAAGACATAGCAAGCAACAAGTAAGGAGTACGATTTCAATAATTGCTACACCTAATTTCAAAAGCAAAGCCCCCAGCCCTCTCGGTGAGGACTGGGGGGCAGTCTATATAGAGGCTAAAACTTACCTCTCGACAATACTAAGTCCCTTATCCAAGAAACGTTTGGCGAGGAGCTCAGCTCCATGCTCGTTGATATGGGTAGCATCTCTATAGATTTGGACACCATCGACCAAACCATCATCGGGCAGTTCCTCGGCAAGGTCTATCCAGCGCGCAGCGGGATAGCGTTCGACGAGCAGCTTTACCCGATTGGCATTCGCCTTGTACTTGTAATACATCCCAGACTTCTGCGTCTTGAAGCGATACAGACACCGAGCCACCCATGGGCTATAGTTCGCCCGTGTCAGCGGGGGCACATGGTACATACTATTGAGCACTATAACCTGCTTTCCCTCGGCCAATAGCTGCTTGATAGTGCGCTCTAGAGCAGGCAAGAAATCCTCATCTGTTGGCGCATAGGCCATATTGCCCCAAGCGGAGGCTAAGACAACGACATCATACTTGTGATATTCTCGACTCAGATATTCTAACCGCTTATATGCCGCGGAGTCTTGATGAGAGCGGGAAGCTACATATCCGAAGAGGAAGGGCGTCCCAGAGACGCTCGAATGCAAAGCACGCCAGCCCTCGTGCCGACCAATGCTATCCACAAAAGCCGTCAAATGCCATGTATGAGAGTCGCCCGCAACGAGTACCGATGCTCTCGCTGTGCTATCCCCTCTAAAATCGAGCCAATCGGGTTGTTTGCTTTCGCTCTGAGAGGAAGTTGGCGCCTTGTCCTCTGGCTTAGCATTTGATATTTGGTCCGAAGAACGGACATACGCAGACAGAGCCTCTATGCGGGATAGGATAGACTCGTGCTTGGTTATCAGCAATACCGACAGAGCAGGAAGTGCGTATAGCAAGATAGCTGTACGACGGAAACTCCAATTAATATGCCTGAGTGGTTGCTCTACTAGATAGTACGAGAGGGCCGAGCAGATGAGCATCAAGGCTGCAGCAATAACATTGAGTGCCAGACCTAGCTCGCCAGGGCCTAAAAAGTAACGGAAATACGCCAACACGAGCCAATGCCAGAGATACAGGGAGTACGAAATCTTACCCACCCACACAAAGATAGGTAGAGAGAAGAGCCTAGATACCCATGTATCACTATCATTGGAGTACAGGAGCATAGCAGTAGCCACACAGGGGACTAGAGCCAGCACCCCAGGGAACCACGGTGCCACGAAGTATTCGCCATAATACATACAGGCAATCAAGACAAATAGAGCGAGAGTACTCAGAGCCGTCCGCCATAGAGGTATAGCTAAAATACCCCCCCCCAGCAACTTACGCTCTACAGCAACAGCTAGGAGGCTACCTACTAGTAGCTCCGCAAAGCGTAGATGGGGCAAGTAATAGACATCCCAACCTAACTGCTCCGGCCTAAACCATAGTACACTTGATAGCAAGAACAGAAGCAAGGCTATGAGGATATAAAACAGATGCTTCCACAACCTGCCTACCCGAGCCAAGAGGAGTAGCAAAATCGGGAATACAAAGTAGTACTGCTCCTCTATAGACAGAGACCATATATGCAAGAATAGTCGCTCCTCGGACCAGAGGTCGAAGTAGCCACTACCCTGTGCAAAGTGTATGTTAGCAAAGAAAAAAGCCGAGGCAAAACCATCTTGGGAGGTCGTCCCCAGAGCGTCAGGCTCGAAGGTGGCCCAAGCTAATCCGAGCCCGACAAGGAGCATCACGAAAAAAGCCGGTAGGATGCGACGTATCCTACGCATGTAGAAGTCTCGGAAAGAGAATGTAGCCGAGCTAATACTACGATGTAGGGCACTCGTTATCAGAAACCCCGAGATAACAAAAAAGATATCAACACCTAGAAAGCCCCCAGGTAGATAATGCTGCCCGAAATGAAATATAGTAACGGCCAACACCGCCAAGGCCCTAAGCCCATCAATATCGCGACGATAAGCCCCAGAATTAGTCATAGCCATCATTCCTGAGTCTTTGTATAGACCAACGTCTCCTGATTATTTGCTCCCTTTAACACTCTGGGGCGAGTAGCATCATACTCAGGCCCCCAGAAGTTGCGCTCCGCACTTGTGTACTTACAGCTC
>CAMBHQ010000050.1 GCA_945867245.1 uncultured Porphyromonas sp. | reverse complement strand
GGCACAGACGCACGCCTAGCACGCCGTGTAGTCATCGAGGTGCTTCACTAGAGCAAAGTCTAGAGAGCACCTACTAGAATATCGAGGGCGTGGAGTCGTATTGACTCCACGCCCTCGATATTTATTATCTCTAGACAAGGTCTAGCGACGCCACGGACCGCATATCTACTCTAGCACATCTAGCAGGACAAAGAGCAAAAAACCGACCGTACCCAGTAGGACAATCCCTGTATACATATCCAGATAATTGACACGCATCCAGGCATCGACAATATAATAGCCCATACCGAGACTCGTGCCGTAGGTCTCTGTCACGAAGAGCACCGATAGAGCCGTCCCTAGAGCAATACGTAGCGCGCCGAAGACGTCGGGCAGTATAGCAGGGAAGAAGAGATGACGTACCCTCTGCCAAGCACTCGCCCCCATCGAGTCAAAGAGGACGAAGGTCTCCCGAGGAATGGCCCGCAGACTATCCCGCAGACCAATCACTATCTGAAAGAGGATAATCAGCACAATCATAATAACCTTGGTCGCCTCTCCGAGCCCTGCCAAAAGCATTACTATGGGCAGAAGCGCTAGTTTGGGTATCGGATAGCTTAGGTATATGAAGGACTCAAACATCCGCCCCACTCGGCGTGACGAAAACATCAAAAAGGCCAATGGAGCCGCTAGTAGTAGCGAGCACATGATACCTAATAGCACACGCCAGATGCTCACACCGAGGTGCGCTAGTAGCTCCCCCTCGCTCATGCTCGGCAGATGTAGGTAGACCTCCCACGGGTAAGGCAGGACCGGAGCATGTAGTAACCAAGCAAGCAAGACCCAGACGAGATGCAGGGCAACGAGGCCGATGAGTACGCCTCTCAGGCGGTTAGTCCATTGCATCGGCGTAGGCTTCGTTTAGGTATTGACGTAGTACAGCCTCGCTAGGGGCCTGCAGACGTTGCTTGATACGACCAGGACTCCCCGCCAGAATCAGGGCTTCGCTCGCTAGGGCTGCAGCCTCCGCAGGATTATGCGTGATGAGCATCGTCGTACAGGGGTAGCGACGCCACAGCTCTAGGAAGAGTTCACGGCTACGGCTAGCAGTAACAATATCGAGCGCACTGAAAGCCTCGTCCAGGAGCAATAAGTCCGGTTGCATGCCGAAGGCACGTGCCAGAGCCACACGCTGTCGTTGTCCCCCGCTCAGCTCGTGCGGATAGCGACCCATGAGGGGACCGAGACCAAGGCTCTCGACAATCAAGTCGAGGTCCGTACGCCCGAGGCTCCGGCGCCCTAGCATCTGCGGTAGGTGGATATTCTCCTCGATAGTCTTCCAGCCTAGTAAGCCATAGTGTTGTGGCACTAGGGCAATCTGCATACTACGACTATCCAGCGGACGACCGCCCAAGAGGACGCTCCCGCTATAGTGTCTGAGGCTCCCCGAGAGGATGCCCACGAGCGTAGACTTACCGACCCCCGAGGGCCCTAATAGGGCACAAATATCCCCCTGCCCTAGCTCGAGGTTAATATCGACTAGGGCAGGGGTTAGACTAGCACCAGAGCCATAGCTCAGGGCCACATTAGCGAGTGAGAGATAGCTCATTACTTAGCCGCAGGCATAGGCATTATCGCCTCCTGCCCAGTGTAGCTAGCGGGGATAAGACCCTTAGCCTGTAGCAACTTGGCTACGGCCTCGATGTCGCTAGCAGCAGGTGCCGCAGCGTGGGCAAAGAGCCCGAAGCTCATACGATTTACGACTTCCTCATCGACCTTGAGCTCTCGTGCAGCCACGGCTGACCACTCGCTGATAGGCTGACCATTGAGGAAATCCGCAGCCTTGTTGTAGCCGGCTATCAGTTTGAGGAGGGTAGCCTCGCGCCCACGCAGTTTGTCGGCATTCAGCGCCAGAGCCGTAACGTGCAGTTGTCCCGCACCTACGCCCAGCACGCCGGGGATATGGCTGAGCCCCCTATCGAGGGCAATCTGAGCGAAAGGCTGTGGTAGCACCGCTGCATCGAGCTCGCCCTTGGCAAGCATCTCTAGACGCAGGGGTATCTTCTGCACCTCTACCTTCTCCACGTCCGTAGCCGCCATACCAGCCTCAGCGACTAGTTTGTCGGTGGCATACTCGATGACGGTATTGGAGGATAAGCCCACACGCTTGCCACGCAGGTCTGCAACCGAAGCAACGCCTGCGGACGGATTGGCAACGAAAGCGAAGGTGCCGTCTAGGGCGAATAGCAGCTGTACGGGTAGCCCCTTCTGGTGCTGTAGCATCACGGTCGTATAATCGCTGACTGTGCCGTCTATCTCGCCGGCCTGCAGGGCGGCATCGCGCTCCATGGGCGAGCTGAAGCGTACGAGCTCTAGCTGTAGCCCTAGAGAGTCGTAGTAACCATGCTCGAGTGCTATAGATATAGGGAGATGGTCTATGCTAGGCATCACACCTATGCGGAGGACGTCTCCGGCCTGTTCGTTGGTCTTGCTCCCCCCACAAGAGCTGAGCAAGCCTATTAGCGCCACGAGGGCAAATAGTATTCTTTTCATCATTCTATTAAATATTATTGGTTTGTCTTTTTCTTTAGGCTGATACGCTCGGCCCGCTGGCTAGTACGCTGATAGTGTCGGCATGCAGGGCGTAGGCCACAGCCCTCACACTTGGGCTTACGTGCCGTACAGACATAGCGACCATGCAGTATCAACCAGTGGTGGGCGCGGGGTACCAACTCCTCGGGGATATACTTGAGGAGCTTGAGCTCGGTCTGTAGCGGAGTCTTGCTCCCCGTGGTCAGGCCTATACGCTCGCTGACACGGAAGACGTGCGTATCGACGGCCATCGTCGGCTCGTCGAAGATAACGGAGCTGATAACGTTGGCCGTCTTGCGTCCGACGCCTGGGAGCTTCACTAGCTCGTCTCGCCCCTGGGGCACTTCGCCCCCATAGTCTGCTACCAAACGCTGGGCAAGGCCTACGAGGTGTTTAGCCTTGTTGTTGGGGTAGCTGATACTCTTGATGTATTCGAATATATCCTCTACACTTGCCTTAGCCATACGCTCAGCCGTCGGATACTCCATAAACAGGGCGGGCGTAACCATATTGACCCGTTTGTCGGTGCACTGAGCCGAGAGGACCACAGCAACGAGTAGCTCGAAAGGGCTCGTATAATGTAGCTCGGTCTCGGCCACTGGCATCTCCTCAGCGAAGTAGGCCAGTACTAGGTCGTATCGTTCTTGCGTTCTCATCGGCAGACTTAGCGGAGGGCATCCTCGGGCTTATCTAGGCGCTTGATGGCTCCGTTCTCTATTAGGAAGAGAGCGGGTAGCTCCTGTACATTATAGCTAGCAGCGGCTTTGCCCTCGGCATCCTGCACGCAGGTCCAGGGTAGCGTACGCACGGCATTGCGCCAGTAGTAGGTATCGTCATCGAGTGCTACCTCGTAGATACGCAGTCCGCTACGCTTGGCCTGCACGGCCTTGAGCTTGCTGACGAGCTGAGGCGACCAAGCGCCCTGATACGAGGTAAAACTAAGGAGTACAGGCCCCTGCTCCGTCTGCTCCGTGAGGCTCTGCACAGAGCCTCCACTATCCCGCAGTCTTATCTCGGGGAAGTTCACCGGTTCGCCATCAACAGGGGTGGGCGTAGCGGGCGCTAGACGACGCGCCTTGCCATGGGCCAAAGCCTCGAGAGCCATATCTCTGAGGAACACCGTATAGGGCGCCTCGGGGAAGAAGGCATCGTAAGCCGTCGCCACGGCTGCAAAGGCACGCTCGTCCCCTGGGTCATCGACAGAGAAATAGGCGCCATTGCCCTTGTGCTGAAAGAGTGCAAAGTACGCGGCGGGGCTTTTGGGGTCTACGTATATATAGCGAGTGGTCAGACAGCGCTTAAAATCCTGGACGACAGAGTCCACGATACGTGTGGCATCCTCCTGTGCTATACTGCCAGAGCGAAAGCCCGACACCAGACTATCGATACGTCTATCGGTAGCATCCCGCATCAGCGCTATCGTGCGTATCTGATGATTGTACTGGTCGGCCTCGGTAAGGGTATAGGAGCGGAAGAAGTCGCTCCCTTTGGTCTCTAGCACGATATGCGTTACCGAGTCTGCGACGAAGGGGATACTCGCCTCCCCTAGCCTCAGGCGGTAAAACATCGGATAGTGCGTCCCCTCGCGTTCGAAGCGGAAAGCACCCGTGCCATCGAGACGTGCCGAGTCTAGGCTCAGCACACTACCTGTCCCGACCTCCTCTAGATAAAGCGTCTGCCCCTCGGCGCCTAGCACACGACCCTCAGCCACGAAGGAAGAGCGTGAGCCTACCGAGCAAGACGGCACGACCACAGACGAGCCTAGAGCGAGGGCTAATAAAGTTATATGGGTTCGTTTCATAAACTGTCAAGCTCTAAAACCTTGAGACAAAGATAAAACAATAATCCCTCATAGAGACTGAGGATGCTCGCTTAGCTCAGCGCCACGCATTCAGCAACTACTGAAGGCCGATACAGTAGCGAGTGTACAACTGTTCACGCACTAGTGCATCTAGGCGAAAATATTGGATCGAGTAGCCTCTAGCAACTAGATAGCGTTATTAAGCCTTAATAGCCGATGAGTGTCTAATGTGTAATTAGAAGGACTGGATAGAATGTAAATAAATATTTATTCATATCTTAGTAGCCCGTAAGGGCACACAAGAATGCAGCAATGCCCGACGTTATATGTGTACGAATATTCTAACCAAGAGACAAATATGAAAACGATACGCAACCTACTCCTCCTCGGAGGGCTACTGGCAGGCTCACTCAGCGCTGTAGCCCAGAGCGATGAGTATCTAGATGATGCCTATCTCAGCCGTAAGGACGTAGAGGTCCGCCAAGCGAAGGCCAAAGCGAAGGCCGAGGCCGAGGCGCGTGCTCGTGAGGAGGCTAGGCAGAAGTGGGAGGCACAGTTGGCCCAAGAGCGTGCCGAGTACCTACGCAAACAGCGTAGCCGAGAGATAGATGCTTACAATGGTGTCCTCAGTGCCGAGGATAGCCTACGCATAGACCAAGAGGCACAGCTATATGCTCGCGAACGTGCGCAGAGGGCACAGAATGAGCCTCAGTTCTATGGCGAATACTCACGTCGCCTAGGGCGCTTCTACGGTGATGGTACTACAGTCGTAATCAATAACTATTACGATGACGACTATGCCTACAGCCCATACTGGCGTAGCCGCTGGGGCTGGGGGATGAGCTCTAGCTATTACCCCTGGTACGACAGCTACTATAGTGTCTATCGCCACAGCCCCTGGACGAGCATCTACGACTGGGGCTACAGCCCATACTGGGGGCATAGTCGCTACTATGGCTACTACGACCCATTCTATGACCCTTGGTACGACCCTTGGTATAGAGGCTCTTACTATGGTGGCTATTATGGGGGGATTTATGGAGGCTTCTATGGGGGCTTCTACTCGCCCTACTACGGCTACTATGGCTACTACCCACGCTACGGCTACTACTCTAGCGATGCCTATTACTCTGCCAATCGTTATCGTGGGGCGGCACGCTCGGCCTACAACGCTACTACACGTGGCTATGGCAGCTACCGCAGCAGTTACGGAGCCTTCGAGTCGGCACGTGGTGCTGTAGAGCGTGGCGAGAGCCCTTATACAGGAGGCACCTATCGTAGTAGTAATGGCTCCTCTAGTGCTGGTAGCACCTATCGTGGTCAGGGACGTAGCGCCTACGGTCAGGGACGGGATTACAACTACAACAGCCGACAGGAAAGTTACCGCTCTACCGACACTCAGCAGAGCTACGGCAGTGGCTCTAGCAGCAGCTACGGCGGAGGACGCAATTATGGCGGTGGCAGTAGCTCGGGTGGCGGTCGTAGCCGTCGCTAAGAGTAGGCTATGAGAGTTTAAATAAGACAAGAATAAACGAGATGAAAAAGATACTAACGCTCGCTACCCTAGGGCTAGTAGCTCTAGGAGCCGAGCAGACAGCAATGGCTCAGAGCCAGACTACAGGCCTCAACTTAGGGGCACAGTACGAATCACGTGGCTCGGCACGCTACCAAGCGCTATCGGGCGCTATGGGGGCAGTAGGCGCAGACTTCAGCGTGGTGCATCAGAATCCCGCTGCACTCGCCCTCTTTCGTACAGGGAGCAAGCTCAGTGTTACGCTCTCGCATAGTACCTATGGCGGGACTAGCACCTGGGTAGACAACAGCATAGAGACCAAGAACAAGTCTAAGCTACACTTCGACGAGCTATCCTATATGCGTGCCACGAGCCTCGGCTCTGGTAAAACACTTACCTGGGGTATAGGCATACAGAATAGCGGTCGCTTCTACCGCCAGATGGAGGCCTACACTACGCAGGTGGGCAATGCCTCTGTCTCTGACTATGTGGCTACTCTGGCGAGTAATATCGGCAACCTCGCCCCTAGCAGTCCAGAGGGGTCAAAC
>CAMBHQ010000049.1 GCA_945867245.1 uncultured Porphyromonas sp. | reverse complement strand
ATTTTTCGAACTAATAATACTCTGTTGCATCCCAGACTAGCCCTGCTCTAGAGCGGCCCTACTCTCGCGCTCGATAATCTTGCCGTAGGCCTTGCTGATGGCTCGCTCGATGTCCTGATATTCGGGTAGCTCCTTGCCCACGAAGACGAAGGCGATGCGCCCACGCTTGCCCTCCGAGGCGAGCCAGTCGCTCAGGCTGTGCTTGCTCAGACGATAGGCCTCGCGCACTAGGCGCTTCACTCGGTTGCGCTTGTTGGCCCGTTTGAGGTAGCGCTTGGCCACCGACACCATCATCCCGAGGCGTGGCACCTCAGCAGACGCCTCTGTCTCCCCCTCTAGCCGATACACTACCCTCAGGGGATAAGCAACGAACCCCTTGCCGTGGGCAAAGAGTTCGTCAATATCTTTCTTCAGATGTATGCGTTCGCGCTTGGGTAGACTATACATTGTAGCGCTTATTTATTCTTCTCTAGATAGTCCTCTAGGGCCAGCACCATAGAGGTGAACTGAGCCGTCGGTGCCGAGAGGTCGAGCCGCAGGTTTTGCTCCTCGACGGTCTTGGCAGTAGCGGCCCCGAAGGCTCCTATGCGGATGTCGCCCTGCTCGAAGTCGGGATAATTACTGCGCAGTGCCTTGACCCCGATAGGCGTGAAAAAGATGTACATATCGAACTGCTCGGCACGCTCCTCCTCGCTCAGCATCACTGGCACCGTCCGAAACATTATCGCCGTCGTATGCTGTATCTTCTTAGCCTCTAGCATCGCCTGTATATCTCGCTTATGTTCCTCGGGCGAGGGGATCAGATACTTCTCCTTGCTATGCTTGTAGATCAGCGCCACTAGTGCCTCCTGATTGTTGCCTACCGTGGGATAAAAGACCTTGCGCTTGCGGTAGACCGTAAACTTCTGTAGGTAGTTGGCAATCTGCTCACTAAGGCAAAAATACTTCATATCCTCGGGGATGGTGATGCGCATCTCCTGAGCAAGGCCGAAGTAATGCTCCATCGCCTTGCGCGTCGTAAATATAACGGCTGTATGCTCTAGTAGATTGATGCGCTGGTCGCGAAACTCACGCTGCGAGACCTGCTCTACGCTAATAAAAGAGCGGAAGGTAACCTCCGCACCATAACGCGCCGCTACATCGTAGTAGGGCGACTTACCCGTCTCTGGCTTCGGCTGCGAGATGAGTATCTTCTTAATGCTCATTCAGTGTATGCTCACTCCGACCCTAAGGTCGCTTTTCTTTTACTATTTAACCCAACACCCCTTGAGAGGCAAACCGAACAATCAGGGCTACAACAGCCCACGGAAGTAATTCGTGGGTGCAAAGGTACAAAAAAACATAAACATAACCATCGCTAGAGCCCACTAATCGTCGGAAAACCTGCACAATACGCAATAAAGACCCCAAAGCTAGCACAGAGATGAGCGCAATAAGCGCAGGCAGACTCAGAGCTGCCTGCATGGCGGCCAGAGGCAACATCAGCAAGAGGGGCAAGGTAGCATAGCTAATCATCAGGCGGTCCGCATCGAGGTGCCTAGCGGCCAGCGGGGGCATGAAGGTATAGGCCCACAGCGCATAGGACCCTCGGCGTAGTAGGTCGAGAGACATCAGCGCCAATACCCCCAGCAAGTGATACAGCAATAGGCGCTCGCCCCCTCCGTGTGTCGCCCACCAAGACTCCCCACGCAGGTAGGACAGTAGCGTCGACGTGATGAAGAGCGCTCGCGTCAGCGACACCAAGGTATCAAAGAGTGAGTAGGGCAAAAAGCGCCCTATGTACAGCCCGATGGCATCGGTACGCTTGTAACGATACGACTCTAGGGCCACCAGCGTAAGACCAGGCAACAAGAGAGCTAGGATGAGGCTTAGGCCCCACCCTAGGAATACCACTATGTAAAGGATATCAAGCTCTGCTTGCCCCTGCCAAAACACGTTCTCGCTCATCTAAGGCCCTACAGCCGGCACCTTATTCTCCGAAAAGGCGGGCCCAAAAGCCCTTCTTGCGAGGGCGCTCGTATTCGTCATCCATCAGGCTCAGACGATCCCAGTCGCCATCGAGAGCCTTGCCCGCCTTGATGCGGTGGTAAATCATCCCCCACTCGGGCAGACCACCGAAACTGCGGTCGTCGATGAATAGGTCGGCTTTGAGCTTGCGCGAGTAATTGCGATGTCCCTCCTGCTCCTCGGGGAAGTCGCTATTGACAGCATAGAACTCTAGCCCCTTGGCACGACACCAGCGCACGGCCGCCTCCAGCTCTTCGCGCTCGCGCACCGTCCACAAGATAAGGCGATGCCCGTCCTGCTGCAGCATACGCAGCGTCTGCACTGCGAAGGGTATCTCCTCCCCGATAGCGGGATAACGATGTTTCACTATTGTACCGTCGAAGTCTACGGCAATAACCATAATTGTCTCTTGTTTATAGTTATGCCAGCACACAGCCTCTCCGGCTATGTGCTGGCTATAGTATATAGATGGAGCCCCTAGGGACTCTCTGTATGCAAGTCTTACTTCTTCTCTAGACCACGCATGAAGGCATCGATAGCCTCCTGGCTCATACCCATAGAGCTGAAGCCCCCGTCGTTGAAGAGGTTCTGCATGGTAATCTTGCGCGTCAGGTCGCTAAAGAGCGTGATGCAGTAGTCTGCGCAGTCCTCCGCTGTAGCATTACCCAGAGGAGAGAGCTCCTCGGCGAAGTCCAGCAGGGCGGTCATACCCTTGACGCCACTACCGGCTGTCGTCATCGTAGGCGACTGCGATACCGTATTGATACGTACGCCCTTCTCGCGGCCGTAGTAGTAACCGAAGCTACGTGCGATAGACTCCAGTAGGCTCTTGGCATCGGCCATATCGCCATAGCCGAGGAATGTACGCTGAGCAGCGATGTAGCTGAGGGCTACTACGCTACCGCCCTGAGCGATGGCATCGAGCTTCTTGGCCGTCTGTAGCATCTTGTGGAAGCTGATAGCCGAGACATCGAGGGTCGTCTGTAGGAACTTGTAGTCGAGGTTGTCGTAGGCACGTTCCTTGCGCACGTTGGGGCTCATACCGATAGAGTGTAGCACGAAGTCCACGGGGCGACCGAAGCGCTCCATAGCCACGTTGAAGACCGTAGCTAGGTCTTCTTCGCTGGTAGCATCGGCAGGCACTACTTCGGCGCCTATGCTAGCAGCGAGCTCGGTAAGGTTACCGAGGCGGATAGCCATAGCGGTGTTGGTCATAATGATTTTGGCGCCTTCTTGTACGGCACGTTCGGCCACACGCCAAGCGATAGATTGCTCATTGAGCGCGCCGAAGATGATACCCACCTTACCGGCTAGTAGATTATAGCTCATAGTTCGTTGTTTGTCTTTGTTAATCAATCTCTAGCACAAAGGTACGCATTTTGTGTAAGAGTAGGCTCGTAGGCAGTGGACAGTGGCTGGTGATCAGTGGTCGGTGATCAGTGGTCGGTGGCTAGTGGGCAGGTAGTGCGCCAGCCACTGACCACTGCTCACTGACCACTGCCCACTAGCCCCCCACTTGGCCACCTAGTAGGCGGACGATCGTCTGCCTATTAGGCGGCCACTTGGCCGCCTAATAGGTCGCCAATGGGCCGTCTATTAGAGAGCCACCCCCCACTGCCCACCGACCACTAGCCACTGCCCACTGACTATCCACCCACTGACCACTATTTCGTAACTTTGCAGTATGCAATACCACTACGCACCAGAGCCTACGGGGCTCGACCGCTTCGCACCGCGCGTTACCCGCATACTGCTCTTCCTCAATGTCGTCCTGTGGCTACTACAACAGATAGGCCCAGCACGCATCGGGATAAATATCACCGACCTCCTAGGTATGCACTACTGGGAGGCGGATAAGTTCGCGCCCTATCAGCTCCTGAGCTATATGTTCCTGCACAGCACGCAGGGCATCGGCCACTTGCTCAACAATATGTTTATGCTCTGGATCATCGGCAGCAATATCGAGCGCTACTGGGGCGAGCAACGTTATATCCTCTACTATCTAGCCACGGGCCTAACGGCTGCTCTCACACAGCAAGCCGTCTGGTATCTGGACCTCCATCAGGTCGTCGCCTACAGCGACCAGATGGTACAGGTCGGCAATGGCCTCGTCGTCCTAGGGCGCGAACTACTGAACCTTCCACTGACCGTCGGGGCCTCGGGCGCTATCTTCGGACTGCTCTTGGCTACGGGCGTGATGTTCCCCGAGGAAGTCTTCGTCTTCTTCCCCATCCCCGTGCCTATCAAGGCCAAATACTTCGTCGTCGGCCTAGGGCTCTACGAATTGTTTATGGGCGTGCATAGCACTGGCTCGCAGATAGCCCACTTCGCACACCTTGGGGGTATGATAGGCGGGGGTATCCTGATATACCTCTGGCGCCGTAGGCACAGAGCATACTAAGGCGTGATGAAGCGACAAGACCTTAGCCCGAGCTTCGTAGCAGGGGCTATGCTCCTAGTGATGCTCGCCCTCTTCGTGGCGAGCGCCCTCGGCCTATACCTAGCCCTGCGCTCGGGACAGCTGGCCCCACTGTGGAGCGATGCCCTCGTCTATGCCCCTGGGCTGGACGGCTTCGCCCGATACCCCTGGGGGATAATTAGCTACCCGTGGATGCATCAGCGGGGCGAGACGCTCGTCGTCAATGCCCTCATCCTCTGGCTACTGGCTCAGCAATACGAGCGTCTGAGGCTAAGTGGCTGGCGCTACCTATTGGTCTTCGGCCTCGGCTCGCTGGCGGGGGCCCTCTGCTATAGCCTGTGCATCGGCTGGCTGAGCTACCTACTCTCGGGCGCTACCCTCTACGGCATCATCGGGCCCTCGGCAGGGATATGCGCCCTAGCCTTCTATATCGGCTGTCTGCATCCACGTAGACGAATACGCCTCGGCGGACGTTATAGGATTAACTTCCTCCTCTTTATCAGCCTCTGCTATGCGCTGAGCGTCCTCGTTCTCAGCGATAATATCGGGGGCGGACTAGCGCACCTAGGCGGGGCCGTAGCGGGAGCCTTAGGAGCTCTGTGGCAACGTCGCCACAGCACGCAGACGCAGGACCCTAGCGAGCGAGAGCGCATCCTCGACAAGCTGCGCAATAGTGGCTACAAGAGCCTAAGCAATGACGAAAAAGACTACCTCCATAAGCTCTAAGGCTATGGAACAACGATATGATTAGATACCTCCGTGCGGCACTCCGCTATATGAGTTATATCCTCACCCTCGTGGCTGTGCTGCCCTACCTCGTGGCCTCTATGGCCCCGATGATACCGCCTGCACGCATCGAGCTGGTAGCCCTGATGGGTATGGCCTTCCCGCTCTTCTTGGGCGGGATGATACTGGTTACGCTCTACTGGCTACTACGCCTACACTGGCAGATGCTCCTAGCCCTAGGCCTCGTCTATGCCCTCTCGTGGCCTAGCCTCAGCGCCTACTTCCCCATCAACCGCTCCGCCACACGCGAGGTCCTCGGTCAGCAAGGCGAGACGAAGCCCCTCAAGGTACTGAGCTACAACGTCTGTGCATTCGGCTTCGCTAGGCACTCGGCACGCAAGCCCAATAAGTGCCTACTCTATCTACGCAGCTGCGATGCCGACATCATCTGCCTGCAGGAGGCGCTCACGGCCGACAACAGCGACTGGAGCGTTACCGAGGCGCAGATAGGCGCCTACCTCGGGGGCAAGTATCCGCATAGGCAAACCATCGCGTCGCAGGCAGGAGGCTCGCGCCTGATGATACTCTCTCGCTACCCTATCTCGGAGGGCGAGCGCCTAGACATCGACTCCCCCACCAACGGTGCAGCCGCCTGGACCGTCGATATAGACGGACGCCCCACTAAGATTATCAACCTACACTTGGAGAGCTTTCGTCTACCTCCACAGGCCGGACAGGAGTATATGGAACTCGTAGCCAAGGGCGAGGCCTTCGCCCTCAAGGACGCCATGCAGTCTCGCCTAGGGCCTGCCTTCCTACAGCACAACTATCAGGCGAACCGCATCCGCGAGTATATCCGTCGTCTTGGCTCCGAGCGTGTCATCGTATGTGGCGACTTCAACGACACGCCCGTCTCCTATGCCGTGGGCAAGATTGGCGAGGGGCTGACGAATGCCTTCACGGCAGCGGGCAATGGTCTAGGCATTAGCTTCCGCAGTCGTTACTTCAGGGTGCGTATCGACCACATCCTTGTGGGGGCGGCCTTCGAGCCTATCTTGACGGAGGTTGATGTCTCGGCCCGTGGCAGCGACCACTACCCTATCTATACCTATATCCTAGATAAGGAGGGCTAGCGGGCAGTGGCGGTAAAATCAATCATAACCGATGAAACAAGAAATAACAGCCATCAAACGCAAGGACTTTAGTCCTATCGCACATGCCATCGGGGCAGACCTTGAGCAAACGCAGGTGCGCATCGTGGCATCGGCCAATGCCGATATGCTCTTTCACTATTGGAAAGTGGGGCATT
>CAMBHQ010000048.1 GCA_945867245.1 uncultured Porphyromonas sp. | reverse complement strand
CGACACCCGCTAGTGGCTACGCAGGTATCAAGTTTACGTTCTAGGGGACTAGAGCTTTATCCGTGGCTTCTAGTTGCTCATATTGCCGGCTAGAGTTACACTAAATACTCCGCCCGAGATGTCGCACTTAGCGATGTCTCGGGCGGAGCTCCTTTTTGAGGGGCAGGCCGTGTCTTGTTCTTAACTGATGTAGATTATTGCAAGGGGCTTATCAAAGGAAATTCACATCTAATACTCAGTATTTGTATTCTTAGGAAAATATCCCTATCTTTGTCAATAGAATAGAGATAATAACAGCTATAAATGAGAGAGCCTGTTTGTAAAATATTTGTAATGGGGGGGGGTAAACCCTAAACCTATTTTAAGACTAAGCCACGAGGCTTGGGGCGTTACTACTGCGCCCCAAGCCTCGTGTGCTTTTGTTGGCTCGTCATCTGCTACTGCATATGGAGGTATAGCCCTAGCTGGGGCTTACATCGCAGTGCAAGGCTGTCTGTACCCCTTAGCTCGGCGGGCTTATCTCGGTTTAGGTACTGGCCTAGCCTCCGTAGTACAAGCAATTGTTGTAATCAGGCATATAATATCGGCATGTTTTGCCAAGATTCGATGGTGTTCGTACCGTATATTTAGGCTTTCGTACCCTAAAGCGATGTGTATACATAAAGGATTATCCGATTATGAATTAGGCTAATACCTTTGCAATAGAAGTTCGAAAAAACAAGAATAGAGTACTCGCTTCGATGAGTGCAGAGTTAAACAATAACAAGAAAAAGCTATGGCACTAAAAAAGACCCAAGATGGCAAAGTGGACAAGCGCACCAAAGAGTACAAAGAGATGTGCGCCAATCTCGCCAAGGCTCGTGCGGCACAGAGTAAGCCTGCGAGCCGAGTAACCAAGAAGACCTCAGGAGTGAAGAGAACCCAAGATGGTACGGTCGACAAGCGTACCAAAGAGGGTAAGGCTATCCACGAGCGTATGGCTAAGGCTCGTGCGGCTCAGAATTCCTTCGCCAACCGTCTAAAGCGTTTATTTAAGTAAATCTCACCTTAATCAGAACGAATAAATCATGGTAACAAATATACAGACAGTAGCGAATCTCCTAGCAGGTGTCATCTGGGCAGATGGAGAATACGACAATGCCGAGCGTATCACCGTCGCTGAGGTGGGTGAGGGCCTCGAGTATAACGCAGGCGAGCTAGAGACGGCGGTAGAGGCTGCCCTCGCTACAATCAAGGATTATAGCGAAGAGCAACTCAACGACTTCCTGAAGGTAGAGGCTGACAAGGTAGACGATGAAGAAATCGCCTTGGTCCTACAGGCTGCTATACAGCTAGCAGTGAGTGATGGTATCCTAATGCTCGAGGAAGTCGAGCTGGTACATGCCATAGCCGATATGCTAGGCATCTCGCCTGCAATGACCACGCTTTTCATCGCTGATATGGTGAAGCACGAGAGTGACCTAGAGGTCTCATTTGGCGAGTAAAACATGGGGCGTATTAGACATGATGGAGGCTGGGATAGGCGCTATAATCCTCGAGAGAAGAAAAAATCTCGTGGTTGCTTATGGAGTATTATTACAGCTCCATTCAGACTAATAGCCTGGCTCTTTAGACAACTTATGTAAGGCGATGAAAGAACAGATACAGAAGGCCTTGCTCGAGCTAGATGCCGAGCTGTCGCCAAAAGCTGCTATCAACTATGCTAGCTATGGTCTGCATAGGAGCATTATCGAATCCGCTTTCGCCCCCTTCGGTGGGTCGGGCTACAATGAGGAGACTGTCCTCAAGCGACTCGTGTTGATAGACAGTCTCTACTCGACTAATGCTAGCTATAGCTACTTCTCGATGGAAGAGATGTCAGAGCGGATTTGTGCCTTGGGTAGCGAGCGGGACTCCGCAGACTATTTTTATGGGCTAGTCCTCGGTAAGGGAGACCCTAAGAGGCTTTTCGAAGAGGCCTATGGTATACGCAAAGATGGCTCGGAGGGGAGCAAGCAAATCTCACTCCTCTCTAAATACGCCTATTATCTCTTGATTCAGGATGCTAAGTCTTATCCACTCGGCTTCCCTATCTACGACAGCTTAGCGATAAAGTCTTATCCGCTCGTTTGCCGACACCTCGGCATCAAGCCTGTAAAGGCTGCGAGTCTCAAGGAGGATATATGTGCGTATGTGGCTGCGCTCGATGGGCTTAGAGTGAGGCTCTTTGAGGGCTTACCTAAGACCTACAAAATGCAAGACTTCGACCTCCTCGATGCTTACCTATGGCGCATAGGTAAGATGAACGGGGGGAACTTCTCGCTACTACTAGACAGGACGGACTATGTGCGTCTAATAAGTAACCTGGAGCTAGGTGATACGCAGAGTAAAACCAAGAAGTCTAAGGTAGAGGGATTTAGCTCTGACGCCTTCAATGCGGAGGTACTGAATCGCTGTCGTACGAAGGGCGAGCGAGCCTTAGATGGCATTAGTAAAGAGAGTATCATCAGCCTGTATAAGCATTGGCTAAGGCTGTATACTAAGCAAGATTAGTAACTACAAACATTTAATAGTTATGGCAAAGAAATCAGCAATATCAGGCGAGTATATCATTACTCAGCACGACAGCGGTAGCATCGAGGTGTACCGCATCTACGACAACACTAAGGGCGCACTACGAGAGGTGGCAGAGTCTATCGGCTTCTCCTATGACCCTAACTGGACTACCCGTCAGTTTGGTAGCAAGCTCATCGATGCTCTTAACGCTAAGTAATCACATATAGTTATGGCAAAGAAATCAGCAAGTATAGGGAACTACTCTATAGCCCAGCTGGATAGTGGCACTATCGAGGTGCGTCGCTTATCGGATAATAGTCTCTGCGACAACACCAAAGAGGCGCTACGTGAGATCGCTCAGTCTATTGGCTTCCGCTATGATTCGGACTGGAATACACGTACTTTCGGTAGTAAGTTGATAGATGCTATCATCGACGGAGTGTCTCCGAAGAGCTCGGCATTCATCCGAGTGCATGGTCGAGCTCAGAATAGAGCTGCCCTAGGGGTTATGCATGCTTATCTCAAGATAAATCCCCAAGCAAGCCTTGAGGACCTCCGCAGAGCATTCCCCAATGCCCTTAATCCTGACCGAGGTGTTGATGAGATCTTTATCAAGGCCGAAGAGAAGGGGGCCAGTGCTAACTGGGACGGCTTCTTCAAGGAGCCTGCCGAGCTACTCACACTCGCTAATGGGGCTCAGATCTCTGTTGTTAAGATGTGGACAAAGCCTAGCCTAGACCGTCTCATTGAGAAGGCAAAGGAGTATGGTATCGAGCTAGCAGACCTAGACGTTGTAGACAAGGATCAATGCAAAGTAGGGGGCTTTTACCTAGAGTATCTCAATGGCTGGACTCCACCAACGCCTGCACCTGCACCTGCATCTGCGCCTGCACCTACTGTAGAGGTAAAGCCTTCTAAGTGGAAGACATGGTACACTATTGCATTCATCCTAATCGCAGTAGTGTCCTTAGTAGTAGCATACCTAATAATTAATCAATAAGAACTATCTAATCCTAATTAAGTTATGGAAATCAAGATCGATGGACGCCTGTTGGTGTCAACTCTGTGCGCGAAATTCAAGGAAGAGTTTGGAGGCACGCTACGTGTCTACCAAGGTCGCAAGCGCTGCACCGGCGAAGAGAAGGTCGGCGACCTCGTAACGGCTACTGGTACGTACGAGTGCCGTAGTAGCAAGACGGTAGGAGGCTTCGAAAAGGACCTCAAGGAGAAGTTCGGGCTTGTCGTTCAGGTCGCTTCTATAGACGACTGGGTACTCGCCCTGGACGAGATGACTCTGTCTAAGCTCCCCGAGATCCCCCGTCAGGCTACCAAGGCAGACATGGAGTCTCTCAAGAGCAAGTACTCCAAGTAAGCACTGCACAGCCGTGTAGATATATTAAGTCGCTTTCGGGTGGGTGGTGGTATGCTCTGCCCACCCGAGAGTATGTAGTAGAACCAGATTTATATGAAGATACCAGGACTATCATTCTCGCTCAAACGTGCTGTAGGAGTAACTAAGATTAAGCAGAAGGTGAGCAAGCGTACCGGAGTCCCTACGACTAAGCATGGCTTGGAGCGCAAGGTTGGTGGCGCTGTCCTCAAGGGTGTCAAGAAGTTGTTTTCTTAGCTCTATAGTGTTAACCCTATAAAACTCAAACACCATGGGATCAGACGAAATTAGCAGATATGAAAGCGACGTAGAGACAGCCAAGCAATCTGTGGAGGTTGGCAAAATACGTCTCGCTCAGGCTAAGGCTCGTAAAGACAAGACGGCTGTAAGTGCCGAGATGTTTAATCTAAAGCAAGCTAGAGAATACCTGGCTTATCGTCGGAAGTTGCTTTCGGAGGCTAGAGAGCGAGCTAAAAAGAAGAAATAGTTATCGTATTAGCTGCCTATGGCTATCCCACTCGATACGCTATCCCAGCGATTGGCTCTAGCTGAGGTTACAGGCGATGGCTTCGTATGGCGTATGTACAGACCGAACGAAGCCATCGTCTCTCGTTTTACTACGGCGGAGTGGAGGCTAATCAATAGTTCGTTCGATACTGATAAGAATTGGTCTGACTATGTGCAGGAGTGTAGCGGAGTCATTGTCTGCTACGTCCTAGAGCGCAGTATAGATAAAGCCTCTGTGGGCTTTTGTTATCTGCAGGAGCAGAGGTTGGGTGGTCGTAAGGTTGAGATTCATGGTGGAGGCTGGCATAGAGATAGCTCCCTTCTCTATTATCATGCCCTGAGAGCTATAACCACTGAGATACAGAGTAGGGGCTATATCGTCCGTAGTAGTTGCCAGAGGGATAATCGGCGTGCTCTGCGCTTTTTGGCAGCTCTTGGCTTTCGCCCTTGCGGACGAAGGGGGGACTATACTCTATTGAGGTTATAGCTCGGGCTGTCTATTATCGACGTGCATTCAAACAATAAATAAATGAATAATATCAACGTAAGTCGAGGCTTGATTGGTCGCCTCTTTATGGGGCTTGTACTCGGCCTATTATTACTGTCTTGTGGAAGCTCTGGGCGACCCCTGAATGAGCAGGAGCAAGCGCTCTATGATGAAGCTTTAGCAGAGTATGACAAGGTTAAAGCTCAGATTATTGCTGTGAATACGAGCACTAGCGATGCCGAGCTCAATAAACTAATACGGCAGATACGTCGACTCAGCTATAGTCAAGACCTTAGAGAACTAAACGAGGAAGTGTCAGTTAAGTGCAATGACCTTGCTCTGCAAATAGCCAACCTGCAGGAGTCTTGTACTACCCCCGAGGCTCTACTTACCTATAGGCAGAGGCTGAGCGAGGGGACGACAGGTGACCTGAGTGAGGCTATGCTTATCAATAAGAACGAAATGCTCCTAGAGGGGCTTAGTCGTTTCCCGATTTATTTGCTACGTGGAGACTCTATACAGCTGTCTCTCAAAAGTGAACAGGAGGGCTTACAGCTCACTGTCTACAACATGGACAAAGAGGCAAGTCTAGCTCAGTGGAAAGGTTCCAGACTGACGGAGTCTGTAGCTATCCCCAATAGCGCTATCTATATGGTAGAGCTCTCGGCGCCCCAGTCGTCGGCGCGCACTTATGTAGACCTCTCTGTGGTTTTGCTACGAGGAGAGAAAGACCCGCGTAGTATAAGTGAGAGTTGGGTCGAGTGTCAGCGTGGAGACTTCCTCGCCCGTCAGGTAGAGGAGATAGAGACGGTGCCATTATTCGACGAGCCTCGCAAGGTGGGGCTACGCTCTCAGCTAAAAGCCCTGTTCTCGGGGAATAAGCGTGTCGTTATCCCTCTAAATGTGCCTTCTGGAGTACATGAGCTCGTCTATAGTCTGCGCATCTCTACCAACGAGCAAACCCAGAGCGGTGATGGCCAGTTTAACGAGCGCTTCCTCTCGGACTACCATCAGGTTAAGCTTTTCGGCTTGACGGCCTATGAGAGTACTAGGAGTAATGACTTCATAGATAAGATACTCTTCAACACACGTCCTCCGCGAGAGGAGGATGCCTTCTGCAATATGTACGTGTTTCATAGTCAGAGAGAGGCCAAGAAGTTTCAGGATACGCCCGACGGAGCTGTCAAGTTTAACTATGACGTAGACAGGTCTCAGATGGGTACACAGTCTTGTAATGGACGTATCCCCGTTAAAGCTAAGGGCAGTATATATCTAGGCTTCGAGAATGCCAAGGTAAGATACGATAACTATATATGGCTCGAAGTCCTAGGGCTGCGCAAGGCTACCAAGTATTATAAGTTAAAATACACTCTAGGCTAAGCCTCACTCTTGATATCCAAGTACAACGATACCCAGATGAACCTCCATAACATTAGGCGTCAGCTAGCCGATGCCTTCGACGACGACAGAGAGACCCAGAGGTGGGGTAATATTGTAGACCATACGGTACTGACCATGATACTGATCTCCACCATCGGTATCTTCCTATCGACCTACAAGGGGGTCGAGCAGCGTTATGGCAATATTCTCTCAG
>CAMBHQ010000047.1 GCA_945867245.1 uncultured Porphyromonas sp. | reverse complement strand
ACAGCAGGAGGTACATATCGCTATCACGCCCGAGGGGACGCGTAGCTATCGCCAGGACTGGAAGACAGGTTTCTACCGCATAGCCCTCGCTGCCGGCATCCCTATAGAGCTGGCCGTACTAGACTACGAGCAGAGGGAGGTCGGTATCTTCGAGGTCTTCCATCCCACAGGAGATATGGAGGCCGATATCGCCTATATCCGTAGTCGTTATTCGAGCCGACAGGCCAAATATCCAGATAAGTATCACGATTATGTCTCAGAGTAATACCAGCACAGCGCCCACAGCAGAGCTGAGGGTGGCCCTCGTGCAGTGCAGTATATACGACCTCGATGTCGTGGCTAACCTCCGTAAGCTAGAGGAACAGCTCGGCTCCCTCGTGGGGCAGTGCGACCTCGTAGTTTTCCCCGAGGCTATCACTACGGGCTTCTCGGCCGATGCCACTGGCTATGCCGAGGACTGGCAGACAGGCTCTCTGGTAGAGCGTCTAGAGGACTTGAGTATCCGCTATGGCCTAGCCCTAGCAGGCTCGGCTTTCGTCCTCGACGAGGGGACAGCCGTCAATCGCTTCTTCCTCGTAGATGGGCACGATGTGCAGTACCAAGATAAGCGACACCTCTTCTCGCTCGGGGGCGAGCCCGATATGGTCCGCCCGAGCCGTGAGCGCAAGCTCTTGCTCTTCCGTGGCTGGCGCATTATGCCCCTAGTGTGCTACGACCTACGCTTCCCCGTATGGGCTCGCTGTAGGCAAAACGACTACGACCTCATTATATGTGTGGCCAACTGGCCTCGGGGTAGGCGAGAGGTCTGGTCTACTCTACTCCGTGCTAGGGCTATGGAAAACCTCGCCTACGTCATCGGGGTCAATCGTGTGGGGCGCGATGCTACGGGCCTAGAGTATCTCGGGGATAGCGTGCTGGTCAATCCCCGTGGCGAGGTGCTGTCGGCCTGTGCCGTGGGGGAGGAGTCGGTCGTCGTAGGGACGATGGACTACGCGCCCTTGGCCTCTCTGCGGGCTAAGTTCCCCGTGTGGCAGGATGCCGACGACTTCGAGCTTAAGGCATAAATAGTTATCTTTACATCAGAATAATAGCAAAAGCATAGCATAGGCTATATGAAAAACTTTCTGAAAACATTCCTCGCTGCCCTCCTGGCTAATGTGGTGGGCTCTGGCTGTGTGGTGTTCTTTATCTTCGCGGGGCTGATAGGTCTTGTGGGGAGTCTTGCTACTCTCGGCTCTGGTCTCTCTGGCGGACAGAATGTTCCTGTCGAGCTAAAGGCAGGGACTATCCTCAAGGTGGACCTCTCTAGCCTGAGTGATATCGTCTCGGAGGACCCTATGGCGTCCTTTTCGCTAGAGAAGAGTACTCTGCCCATCTCGCTCAGTGAGGCCCTTAGGGCCATTCGCCTAGCGAAAAACAACCCCAACATCAGTGCACTCTACCTCAATGTAGAGGGGCTCGAGGGCGGACTCGCCTCGGTAGATGCTCTGCGCCGTGCTCTAGAGGACTTTAAGCAGAGCAAAAAGCCCATCTTCGCCTACGGGGATATGTATAGCCAGAAGGCCTATTATCTGTCTACTGTTGCCAATCATATCCTACTCAATCCCGAGGGGGCAGTAAGCCTCACGGGTATCGCCAGTGGTACGATGATGTACAAAGATGCGCTCGATAAGCTGGGCCTCAAGATGGAGGTCTTTAAGGTCGGCACCTTCAAGAGCGCCGTAGAGCCTTATATCCTAAACGAGATGAGTGAGGCGAATAAGCTACAGGTCCAGGAGTATATCGATGGACTCTGGGCTAGCATCACAGGGGGTATCAGTCAGGCTCGGAAGATACCTGCCGATAGCCTACAGGCTTTTGTCAATAGGGGAGGAGCCTTCGAGAGTGCTAAGACCCTGGTAGACCATAAGCTCGTAGATACGCTGATGTATCGTGCCGATGTGGGCAAGTATATCGCCAAGCATCTCGGTAAGGAGGCCAAAGAGCTACGTATGATTAGCCTAGCTGATATGGCTGAGCAAGCAGACCCTAGCGAGTCTAGAACGGGAGGTCAGGTGCGTGTTATCTTCGCCGAGGGTGAGATTGTCGGCGATATACCTACGAGTTTCGGCTCGGTAAATAGCACCATAGGCTACAGTCTCGTAGACGAGCTGGGCGAGGCTGCCGAGGACGAGGACGTCAAGGCCGTGGTACTACGTGTCAATTCGCCTGGTGGTAGTGCCTTCATCTCGGAGCAGATATGGCACGCTGTTAAGCAGCTACGAGCCAAGAAGCCCATAGTAGTGTCGATGGGCGATGCTGCAGCGTCGGGCGGTTATTACATCGCTAGCCCTGCCAATATGATCGTAGCAGAGGCCAATACGATTACAGGCTCTATCGGTATCTTCGGGCTGATACCCAATGCCAGTGAGCTTGCCAAGCGCTTCGGCCTAAGTATGGATATCGTCAAGACGAGCGAGTACGCAGACCTAGAGGTGGGCATCCCTTTCCGTCCCATGACAGACGAGCAACGCACGCTCATACAGCGTCAGATAGAGCGAGGCTACGACACCTTCCTCAGCCGTGTGGCCGAGGGCCGAGGGATGACCAAGGCGCAGGTAGACTCTGTCGGTCAGGGCCGTGTATGGCTGGGGAGCAAGGCGCTACAGCTAGGCCTCGTGGATAAGCTCGGGGGACTCGATACCGCTATCAAGGAGTCGGCCAAGCTGGCTAAGCTAAACGAGTATCACGTACACTATGGCGAGACGAGCCGTAGCTTCTGGATGGAGATACTAGAGAGTCAGACTCCGACGGATGAGTTCATCGCTAGAGTGCGCCATGCCTTCCTGACAGACGAGGAGCGCAGTGCCCTACGCCTCGTGCAGGGACATACACGTTACGCCGGCATCCAGGCACGCCTGCCCTACGAGTTGTCGCTTTATTAAGCCCCCAACACCTCTCTAATGCTCGGGCGCAGCAAGTACAGCGTATTACTCCGACCACTAGCCTATTTATATGGGCTAGGGGTCGGTCTGCGCAATCTCGCTTTCGCCTGCGGGCTTTTGCCAGAGCGTAGCTACCCGATACCTATAATATGTGTCGGTAACATCAGTGTAGGGGGTACGGGCAAGACGCCCCACGTCGAGTATGTGCTCTCGTTGCTGACCCCCCGCTATCGTGTGGCCGTCCTCAGCCGTGGATACAAGCGACGTAGCAAGGGACTAATCGTAGCCCGACCGACACACACAGCAGAGGATATCGGGGATGAGCCACGCCAGATACTCGCCAAGTACCCGATGATTACGCTGGTAGTGGATGGCAATAGGCGCAGGGCTATGGACTATCTGATGAGCCTAGACGAGTCTGAGCGCCCCGAGGTAGTGGTGATGGATGATGGCCTACAGCATCGCTATGTACGCCCCTCGTACCGCATTATGCTAGTCGATTATGCACGCCTACTGAGCGATGATAGACTAATGCCCGAGGGACGCCTACGAGAGCCGGCCCGCGCCCGATACAGGATGAACTGCGTCATCGTAACCAAATGCCCCACAGAACTACGTGCCACCGAGCGCCGAGGTATCGAGCGCAACTTGGCTCTACGCCCGTGGCAGAGGTTGTTTTTTACGGGTATAGAGGCCGAGCGAGATAAGCTACGTCCGCTGGCGAGTCTGCTCCCCGCAGGGGACTCTGCTACGCAGCCGACCATGGCGCTGAGCTCGGAGCAGTCCGTCTTCCTCTTATCTGGCATCGCAGGGCCCGAGGCCTTTGCCGAGAGCCTACGCTCATACTGCCGTATCGTAGGCGAGCAGCACTATGGCGACCACCACAATTATAGCCTAGACGAGCTAAAAGACCTAGAGCAACGCTGGCAGACCTTAGTGGCCACGCATCCCGAGCTTATTATCCTGACAACCGAGAAGGACGCTATGCGTCTAGTCGACCTGAGCGAGGGCTTGAGTCCCCAATTTATATCCCGACTCTATTACCTCCCTATACGGGTGCTCGTACCAGAGCGGGAGCGGGAGCTAGACCGACAGATATTGCTCGCTGCCAAGGCTAAGCCACAGAGCCTACAAGACTAAGACCTCCAGACCGAACACAAGACGACACCTAAGCAATATGCAACGTACAGATATATCTACAATAGGGGAGTTTGCCCTCATACGCAAGCTCACCGAGGGCCTCAAGCCTCTACATCCTACTACACAGCAGGGCGTGGGCGATGATGCCGCAGTCATTGCCCCGGACCCCAAACTAGAGACGCTCGTTAGCCACGAGTTATTCCTAGAGGGTATTCACTTTGACCTTACCTATACACCGCTCAAGCACCTCGGCTATAAGGCCGTTATTGCAGCCATATCGGACCTCTATGCCATGAATGCCGAGCCACGCCAGATACTCGTCGGCATCGGAGTCTCGGCCCGCTTCTCGGTCGAGGACCTAGAGGAGCTATACGCAGGCATTCGCCTAGCCGCAGAGCGCTATCAGCTAGACCTCGTAGGCGGAGATACGACCAGTAGCCTTACGGGTCTTACGCTGAGCCTTACCGTCATCGGGGCTGGGGTAAAGGAGCGACTATGCTACCGCCACGGGGCTAAGCCTACAGACCTAATATGCGTTACAGGCGACCTCGGTGCTGCCTATATGGGCCTACAGTTATTAGAGCGAGAGAAGCGTGTCTTCGCTGGTGAGACGGGCGACTTCGAGCCCGACTTCGCAGGACGCGAGTACATCCTAGAGCGTCAGCTGCGCCCCGAGGCCCGCCGTGGTATCGTGGAGGAGCTAGCCCGCCGTGGCATCGTCCCTACATCGATGATAGATGTGTCGGACGGTCTGGCTAGCGAGCTGAGGCATATCGCCCGAGAGAGTGGAGTGGGCATTCGTATCTATGAGGACCGTCTGCCGATAGACTACGAGACGGCCTCTATGGCCGAGGAGTTTAACCTCAACGTTACTACCGTGGCGCTCAATGGGGGCGACGACTACGAATTGCTCTTCACCATTCCGCTCGGCCTGATGGACCAGGTCAAGGACATCGAGGGGCTGCGCATTATCGGGCACGTTACCGAGGAGAACCTCGGGGCTTGCCTAGTAGCCCGTGATGGCAGCGAGATAGCACTTGTCGCTCAGGGCTGGAAGGATTAGATAAACAGGAATCATTATACATAAATATCCAAAGAATGAACACTCAAACGTATTGCGCTTACTGGGCTGAGCGCTACCGCGAAGACCTAACGACCAACATCCTCCCCTTCTGGCTAAAATATGGCCTAGACCCAGTACACGGAGGCATCTATACCTGCCTCGACCGTGATGGGCAGCTGATGGACGGCACCAAGAGCGTATGGTTTCAGGGACGTGCTGCCCACACCTTCGCCAGTGCCTACAATCATATAGAGGCACGCCCCGAGTATCTAGCTGCGAGCAAAAGCTGTCTCGACTTCATCGAGCGCCACTGCTTCAACGAGGAGGGACGTATGTACTTCGAGGTAATGGCCGATGGCACGCCACTACGCCTGCGCCGCTATGTGTTCAGCGAGAGCTTTGCTATCATCGCTATGGCCGAGTACAGCATAGCCACAGGAGACAAGACTTATGCCGAGAAGGCCCTAGCGCTCTTTAAGCAAGTGCAGCACTGGCTCTCTACGCCTGGTGCTCTGCCTAGCAAGTACCTGCCCCACGTGGGCGGACGTGGCCACTCTATCGTCATGATTATGCTCAACGTAGCCGCACAGGTACGTCGTGCTATCCAGGACCCTGCCCTCGATAAGCAGATAGCCGATAGCATCTATGAGCTGAAAACATACTTTATGAAGCCCGAATACAAGGCGCTACTAGAAGGCGTAGGTAGCAACGGCGAGTTTATCGACACTATTAACGGACGCCTCATCAACCCAGGGCACTGCATCGAGACTGCGTGGTTCCTGATGGACGAGGTTAAGTATCGTGGAGGCGACCAAGAGCTACTCGATATGGCGCTGACTATCCTAGACTGGTCGTGGGACTGGGGCTGGGACCAGCAGTATGGCGGTATCATCAACTTCCGTGACTGCAAGGGCTTCCCTGCACAGGACTACTCGCAGGATATGAAGTTCTGGTGGCCACAGACCGAGGCTATCATCGCTACCCTATACGCCTATCAGCTAACGGGCGATGAGAAGTACCTACGCTGGCACAAGGAGGTCAGCGAATGGACCTACGCACACTTCCCCGACCGTGAGTATGGCGAATGGTACGGCTACCTCCACAGAGATGGCTCGGTAGCTCAGCATGCCAAGGGGAATATCTTCAAGGGCCCCTTCCACATACCTCGTATGATGATTAAGAGTCATCAGCTCTGTCAGGAGTTACTCGGGAAACATTAAAATGAACTAAGGCTAAGCTCAGCATGCTCCTGTGGGAGGCCGTGCAACGGCCTCCCACAATAACAAGCCGAGGCTTGTTATTGTGCTTGACTTTGGAGAATGCGGTAATCGCAAGGCGTTAAGACTGAGGGTGAAGGGAGTTTACTCTAGTAAATGACCGAGCCCGAATGTCGCAAACAACGAAGCGAGTGCCGTATTATGCAATAGTCTCTACGGGGCTGTGGAGGGCTTATCCTTTATTTTAGTCTTCACTACTGATGCTACGTTTTATCCATTGCCTCTGTCTGCTGCTCTGCCTCGGCCTATTGCCACTCTCGGCAGGCCCTCGTATTGTCGGTAGGACCCCGCAGACACGTCCCGACTACGCCCAGGGCGTATCGGGCCATGCCGCAGCTATGCTACAGCAGGGCGAACGCTCTATGCTCGTGATGCTGGGGGGCTGCAACTTCCCCGAGCGTCCTGCTAGCGAGGGCGGAGCCAAGCGCTACTATGCCGAGGTATATGCCACACACTATCGTGAGGGCAAGGACATCAAGGAGTGGCAGCACATCGGCACCCTGCCCGAGCCTCTGGCCTACGCAGGCTA
>CAMBHQ010000046.1 GCA_945867245.1 uncultured Porphyromonas sp. | reverse complement strand
CGCATTGCATATACGGCACCGCAACCATCGCAATAACCAATTCCGTTATTGATTATCTCTTTCGTCTGTTCTGTAGCATGCAGTATCTTCTCTGCATTTACCGCTACTAGTATGCCTGGATTACATTCCACGTATTCCATTAACTCATCGGGGGAAGTAAAAGGATACACATCAACCCCTGAAAGACTAACTTTATTCATCAGATAAGTTGTGCTATAATATTATTATGTTGCAAATAGAGAAAAGAGCGGTCTGATGGGTCATGAATAATTCGTTTTTTCTCGTTCTTCCCATATATGAAGCATTGCTTGCTCAAATGCTGAAGGATGGTAATCGAGCCCAGGAGTAAAGGTCATCTCTCCAAAAATAGGATGCCCCTCTACTTCGAAGAAGTCGACACGAACAAAGGGGAAGCCGTTAGCTAAGAGTTCTGATAAGTTGAGCATCTCTCTAAAACTGACAGGTATTTGATACTGAAACTCTTCGCCTAGTCGGTGTGTTGAGTATTCTGGACAAAATTCCCCTTGTCGATTACAGATGATAGCATCATAGACATGTGTGCCACTCTCTCGATTTAGACAAGCTAACATAAACTCGACTCGACCATAGATACAGTAAAACTTATAGTCAACAAGAGCTGTGCTAGTGCTGTTCTGTTTTAGAAAGCATTCTGAAATAACCCGTGGTTTAATTTTGGTGTAGTGTATTTGGCCAGTCAGTTCTCCGTAAGGAGCATTAAGCCAGTCTGAGAGTTTTTCGATAATTTCAGGGGGGGAGATCCTTCTTTTATCTGGTACAATTATATTAGTGGCACATCCATTGGTAGTTTTTAATACAAAAGATTGGGGGAGCTTATCAAACTCTATCTCGAGAGGTTGCTCATAGACACCATACAATTCGTTTAAGTACTTTGCTCCAATTTTATCTGTTACATATTGACGGACTTCATACTTATCTGCTAGGCATGCGAGTTTCTAATGGTCAGCTCTGAGGTAATTTTGTATCATTTTCTCATAGAGCGTTGATGGAGTTGTTAGGTTCATAGGACGTCGAGCCCTTTTGTAGAAGCGTAGCCCCCAAATAATCTTTGGATATTTCTTAAATATTTGAGCACCAAGTTTTATAATTGATTGCATAGGTGGTGTATGTATTAGTTGTATTTTGAGCATTCTAGATCAGTTCTTTATAGAGGACCTCTAATTGAGCCATAATGTTGGGGAGGTAAGCTTGCTCTGCAATTCTCACACCTCTTCTTGAAAAGGATTCTCGTAATGTATCATTCTCAATTAAGTATTTCATTGCTTCAAATAGTTTCTCAGGCTTCCCAGGCTCAATCAAAAGACCTGTTTCGTGGTCGTGTACTATCTCAGGAAGTCCTCCGATATGAGATGCAATAACAGCCGTACGATAACTCATAGCTTCCAATACTGATATCGGTAAGGCTTCGATATATGACGGTTGAATATAAATATCCGCATCGCACAATAATTTATTCTTTGACTCTCCTTCTACCCAACCATGGTAAGTAATAAAGGTGGAAACACTTCTGGTTGTCAACAGATGCTCCAATTCTCTAGACAACTCTCCTACTCCTCCGATATGTAGCATAACACGATCATGCAGGTACTCTTGATGGAGAAGCATGCATTGTAAAATGTCCCTTATCCCTTTGTTCTCACAGATAGCCCCTAGGAATAGAATGTTTATTTTACTATTAGCTTCTACCCTCTTTTGTATTCTAGAGCAAGGAAATTCTATTGGATTATAGAGCGTACTCATTTTAGGAAGATCTGGTCCTAGCATCTCTTTTAGGCTTTGTCTAAGAGAATCTGAAACCGTTATAACTAAATCTACATGCCCCAAAATCCATTGAGTATATCCTTTATAAGAGGCTACAAAGTCACAAAAAGCCCCTCCATGTATATGTAGCACTACCTTCTTCCGGAATATTTTAGACAACAGTACAAAAATAGATTTTCGGAAGAAAGATACTCGAGACGCTGTGTGTATATGTACAATCTTGATCCCTCCTCTATAGAGGTAGAATAATACTTTAATAAGTGCCCACACCAATAGTAATAATTTCTTACCGATAGACCCAGAAACGTGGGAGTATACCCCACAGAAGTAGGGAGTAGAGTATTTCTGATATTCTCGTATAACAGAAGATATCCCGCCCCTACCTCGAGGATCTGGCCCGATATATAGCACATGCTTCATTTTCTATATTCTTTAGTGAGCATGCCAAACTTGCTCGTTCTTATTCCTGTTCTAATTATCCTAGCGGGGTTGCCTGCCACGATGCAGCAGTCTGGGACATCTTTAGTGACAACAGAACCCGAACCCACAATAACATTGTTGCCAATTGTAACTCCACTCATAATGATGGCATTGACTCCGATGAAGCATCTTACACCAATTCTCGTGTCACCTTTCTGTTCTCTAGAATAGTCATGGGCAAGGATGACGGCTCCTGAGGCGATAAAGGATTCTGGACCAATATGAATCCCTTGAGGATGTGATTTGTCGAGTTTTGCTCCGAATGCAATACGAGCTGTTTGGGCTATATTCATCTTGTATATACGGCGATATATAACCATCTGAACTCTCACACATAAGAGCCATATTAGTTCTCTAAATGGGGGCATAAATTTCTTTGATTTCAACATATTTACCTGAGATTAAACACGAGAATTACAGCTGTTATGCAAATAAAGTATACTTGATATAGAGACCTTTTCTCCGTTCTCAGATATTGCTCCAAACCCCAAGCGGATAAGAGAAAATATATCGGAATGTGAGGCCACTGAAAACGATCGTGGAGAGAGTAGAACGTGATCGCTAACATCGTCATGTGAGTAAATACAAACACAAATAAAGATAGCAATAGTGCATTCTTTAAGAGTATGGATCGGTAGAGGGCATACCAAAAGAAGAAGGATATATAACATTTAATGAATGCTGTCAAATTGTATAGTGTAATGTAGTTAACCTTTTGTTCATCCGCAATAAAACTTGGGAAAGGGCCTATACAAGTTGCCAAAACATTTGTGATGCTTGCTAACCAGCCAGGTCCTAACGATTTTGCCTTGAGAGCCATTCCGAGTCTCATAACCTCAGGGTCATATCCTTTTTGAGACATTGTTACATTCCACATAAGAGGAATTGCAAATATTGACAACGCAAATAATGCTAAAATAACCCATTTTAAGTGTTTTAATATCCACTTTTTAGACAATATAACATAAGAAAAACTTGATATAAGCAACATGTATGCAACAGGGATACGAGACAATAGTACCCCTAAAACACCAACAATTAAAGCAACGACATACCGCAACTTAAATTTCTGAAGATAAACTACTTGAATGACACCATAGAAGTATAAAACCACAAAAAAAGAAAAGAAGTTTTCCTTAAGCCCCACAGATGAGGTATAGACAGAAAAAGGAAGCATACCCCATAAGAGAGCCCATGTACACGCTGAAGATTTTTTAACTACGTATGTTAGTATTAAATACAGGAGGTATACAGAAATAGATACGGCGAATGCATTAGCAAGAAGAATAACATGAATACCCCAATCTATACCCCAAGGGTAGCTACACAGATAGAGGAGAGTCGGATAGCCTAAATCATCAAATGCATAACCTTTCTCCCAAAGGGACTGTATAAACTCAATTATAGGAAGATCCAGTTTTGAGGCAACAATATTTCTATAGAGAGCAGCGTCAATGGGTTTAAAGCCTAGCCAATCACCATAAAGTTCCATATTAAGATATCTTAGAGCTACAGAAGCTACTAGGTGATAAGAAAAAGTCAGAGCAGACAGAGTCCGGGCTGTTATGTGCGAAGGAATGCAAACTATTCCCCCGCAAATAAGAGTAAGAATAAATGTTTGTATCCCGATATGAGCAATGGAGGGAGAACGATCTGGGAAAAGGATGAGAAAGAACAATAATAGCAGGAAATACCACCCAAACAGTGGTATAAATCGAAGCCGTATTGTTTGTATTGATATAGGCTTCATTCCTGTATAATCTTTCTTTTTTTTATCAACACTATATAATGCCAACGTCCAATGAGAGCTGCGGTGTTGGCTAAGAGAAGACACAAAATGGCAGTTGGGACACTCAGGACGTCTAATATATATATACATATCAATCCTAGGGTGTACACGAGCGAAGCCATAATTGTAGTCCTTATGACGAGTGTATTTCCTCCAAGGATTCCCAACATTGGGAATCCTAATAGCTCAGACGGGACTGCAATAGCTAATACAAGTAAGAATAATAAGAATGGAACCTGAATGCTAGATGCTATGTCTGGGAAAAACATAGGGAGAAAAACGAATGATGCTCCTCCGATTGTAACGAGAAGAATCGTATTAAGGACTACGGCAGAAAGAATTAGGGTTGTGATTCTTTTTAGTTCCTTAATTCTAGAAAAATATGGGTAGAAAACATGAGAAACTAGAGGAAGGGCAAATGAAGCGTAAGCATTATAGAGTTTTTCTGCTACATTGTATAGCCCAGCAGTAGCCTCTCCCGCGGAAAATCCTAAGATCAGGACCCCCGAGAGCTGGTATATCCGAGCAAAGATGCTTGAAACAAAAAAAGGATAACTTGACTTGAGCATACTGAAGACTAGGCTCAGATTAGGTGCAAGGAGCCGCACCCCATACCTTTTATAAGCTATTCGCCATGAAAGCAGAGTCGCACTCCAAGCCTCCAATGAATAGAATACCATGGGCCAAACATAATCTGTCTCATCTCGGACGACAAAAAAAATGGGAGATAGAGCAAAAAGTTTGACAACAAGAGTTATTTGTGCTACTCTCTTCATGTCTTCCATTGCTCGGTAGAGCCAACTAAGGTTGGAGGTAGTACCAATAACCCAAAAGTAGCCCAGGATAAACAAGGATTTATGGGTTAAGAGCAAGGGAACATAAAAGACCAGCAATAGGTAGATAGGACATAACAGTGTTATCAAGAAGCTCTTAGCCCAGAATGTACCACTGACAACTTGAGTAATAGCATCTGGATTTTCTCTAGCCTCTACAATGGCCTTCACGTTAGAGATGCTAAAACCCCATTCGAAGATACATAAGAAGTATGCTCCGAGCCCTATTGATAGGGCTAAAACTCCATACTTTTCTATGCCAATCGTCGAGATAAAGAATGGGATTAAAAGGAAAGGGGCAATATGGCTAAACCCAGTCAATATGAATTGACTGATGATATTTTCCCCTAAGCGAGAGCCTATTGTCCTTCGTAGTATAGAGACCATTAATCCTCTGTTACATTAGCTGTATTGGGAGCAGTGCGGAATCCTTTCTTGACTATCAGCGTAATACTCCGCAGAAGTCGAGTAACACCTTGGAGGGGGCTATGCGAGGTAGATCGCGGAATGGCGTATGAGCCGTTAGGTAGACGACAATGTCAGCTCGCTCGAAAGCCTCGGTATATGGTGTAAGAGGTAACGAAGGGTAAGCCTCGATATTGGGTTCTACAAATAGACGTTCCGCTCCAAGATTAAGATCACGTACAGCACAGGCTATCTGTTTAGCCGGGGACTCGCGCAGGTCATCGATATTGGGTTTGAAGGCTAGACCCATAAGAGCCACCACAGGCTTGCGATTATTTTTGAGTTCAAACTCTAGCACCGAGGACTTAATGCGCTCGGCACACCACAGAGGCTTAAAATTATTACATTCTCGTGCTGTTGTGATGAGACGACTCTCCTTAGGAAATGCAGCCGTAAGGAAATAAGGGTCAACGGCAATACAATGCCCCCCTACACCACAACCGGGTTGTAGTATATTGACACGAGGGTGTTTGTTGGCCAACTCTATCAATTCCCAAACATTGATGCCTGCTCTATCACAGATCAGAGATAGTTCATTGGCAAAAGCTATCTGCACGTCACGGCTAGAGTTTTCCGTCAGTTTACACATCTCCGCAGTACGACAATCTGTCTTGTGTAGGGTTCCTTGTACAAACTGAGAGTAGAAATGAACTGCTTTCTCTGTAGATTGAGGTGTAAGCCCACCGATAACCCGATCATTGTGAACCAACTCATAGATTACGTTACCCGGGAGAATACGCTCAGGACAATAGGCAATGTATATCTCATCTCTCAACTCTGGTCGTTCCCCAAATATAAGTTGAGCCATCATCTCTGTAGTACCAATAGGAGAGGTAGACTCTATGATGTAAAGGTCCCCTTTCTTCAGAAAAGGGATAATGGCTCGTGTTGCAGCCTCAACATAACTAATATCTGGCTCGTGGTCTCCCTTGAAAGGTGTGGGAACAACGATAAAATAAGCATCGCACACCTCTGGCTTGGTCGAAGCCACAAGCATACCCGTTGTCACAACCTCCTGTAACATCTCGGCTATTCCCGGCTCTACTATATGCAGGCGCCCCTGATTTGTCATCTCTACAACCTTAGGATTGATATCAACCCCAGTAACCTGAATACCATGTTTGGCGGCAATGACAGCAGTGGGCAATCCAATATAGCCCAAGCCCATAAAACAAGCCTTCATAAATCTAAATGATTGAATACAACTTTTTAATCTCAAGAAATCCTCCCTCTGGGTTATTTCTGAGACAAAGGTAGTACTTTTTTCCTAATCTTTTTGTTTCCAAGAATATCCCGTGGGGAGAGGAACGGGAACAAGGGGAACGGGAAAGTATCGACAAAAGATGTAACTTTACAACTCTTTAACAATAAGATCCATGAAAATACAGCAACTCGCACTTACCCTTACTCTCCTCCTCTGCCTTACGGCTTGCTTCGATCGCAAGACACGATACGCACAGAGCGAACACACAGACTACGATAGCATAGCCCTCCCCTCGATAGACTCTCTCGAGATTGACACCCTCGAGATCGACTCTCTACCTATCGACAGCCTTGCCATCGAACAAGAACCCATCATAACAGATGGGCCCGTAGTCCTAACGGAGGAACTCCTCTACGACCGCCACACGCTAGACGATGAGTACACCTACAAAGGTGAGGAGCGTCGCTTCCAGTGGGAGAAGATCAAAGAGTACCTTGCCCTCGTAGAGGCTCTACAAAAGGATACTA
>CAMBHQ010000045.1 GCA_945867245.1 uncultured Porphyromonas sp. | reverse complement strand
GTGCAAAGGTAATACAAGTTTTCTATTCCCACAAATATCCGAGAGAAAAAGTTTAACACCTAGCGAGCAGAAAACGGCCTAAGACCCCTATAATCCATCACTTACACGCAGTGAAAAAGTTTGGCGAGAATAGTAGAAGGCGTAG
Organism: uncultured Porphyromonas sp.; assembly: GCA_945867245.1. Taxonomy (GTDB): domain Bacteria; phylum Bacteroidota; class Bacteroidia; order Bacteroidales; family Porphyromonadaceae; genus Porphyromonas. The sequence goes on along the minus strand of CAMBHQ010000045.1, from coordinate 7,033 downwards.
CGCCCCCCAACGCCCTAGAGCGTTGGGGCAGCAGCATCCTGATTGTTGAGCGTCTTGGCGCGGGACTTATCCTCGCCCCTGCTAAAGTGGTAAGATATACCCAGCGTCAACATATTCTTATTATCGACAATCCGCCTAGCAGTACTACGCTGCACCAGCGATGCTCCCAGACTATAACTATGATAATAAGGACTCGCACCAACGAACAGCACCGAGGTCGACAAACGCCACGCCCCATGCTGATAGCCTAACTGCAGCTCGTGCTGACGCTCGCTATTCGCCGCCATAGCCCCTACACTCGTATATATAGAGGGGCTATACTTATAGCTTAGGTCAAAGCCCCAGCGCTGCGCCCTTAGCTCATAAGACCTCTGCACCGAGCGCAGACGATAGCTTAGATAAGAGCTTCTGAATTCATTCAAAATAGGCATCACAAGCGCACGAAGGCTAAGGCTAGTGTCTCCGAAAGGCTTTAGCTCGGCTTTGACTGCAAAGGCGAAGGACTTGTCCCAGTCACCATTGACCGGACGCAGGATATAACCATCAGCACTCCGCTCGGCCAGTTGCATGTGCGGACGACTCATATAAGTATAAAGCCCAACGGCTCTAAGGTCGATATAACGATGCTGTAAGTTATAGAGCAAGGTCAGCGACTGTAACATCTGATTTTCGAGCTGAGGATTGCCCAGTTCGCTAATATCTCGGGTCAGCCGCACTCTATTATTATGCAACTGATGGACGCCAGGATGCCGAGGTCCAGCATCGTACATCAGACGCAGGCTCGAGCCCGCAGAGAGGTTGTATCCCAGCACTAGTTTGGGCGTAAAGGCCCACTGCTGATAGCTGCGGTAGTCAGAATTATAGTCCGAATGAGTTAAGCCCAAGCTAAGACGATAGAGCCATCTGCGGTGTCGCCCGCTCAACTCGCTATAAGCATATTGTAGGAGCGAACGACTCTCGTCCCGACGCGCTCCATAGTGGTTGCTAAGCTCGGAGCTTAGACTCGCATATTCTGCCCGATAACCACTATTCCAAGTCCCTCCCGAGAAGCTATGAGTGTAAGCCACTTCCCCTATTACAGACCGTTTGCTATTGTGCAGTTGCATAAAGTCCTCGAAGCGTAGCATCCCCTGCCCCGCCTCTAGCTCCTCGGTAGCGCTCTGCCTGCGCGTGGAGAAAAGCGTCCCGACAAGGTTCAAACTCAGCTCATTCTGCTTGCCTAGGCGACGCCAATGATAAAGGTCGAGCGAAGGGGAAAATATCTTCGTCCTATCACGCCCGTATCCCCCCAAGCTCTCATCTGCCTGCCCTGCTAAGCTATAGCGTCCCTCTATCTCTCGGTCAGAGTGGCGATGCTCCCAGTTGGGACGCAGGCGCAACTCCCATAAGTAGCGCTCCGCCTGCTGATAACGATACTTGAGGACTGGTGTATGCGTGGTATAGCCAAAGCGCTCCCGACTCTGGTCCACCTGCCGAGCAGCACGCCCCTCTAGCTCATAAGCATAGTCGCGCTGTTCGGAGCTATGGCGGTAGTCTCTGTAGTTTAGCGTGTACTCTAGACTGAGCTTATGTCCTCCGCGCCAATAACTGCCGTAGAGCTCATCATTGCCGAAGCCCGTGGTCAGCGCGTGGCGCAGAGCTCCGCCATAGTTATAGCCCTCCTCGAGCGTATAGGTTACGACATTGATAACGCATTCGTACTGGCGGTATCGAGCGGGCGGAATATCGTAATACTCGACATGTTTGATTTTACTCTTAGGCAGTGTGCGCAGGTCATTCTTATCCGAGCGAACACCATTTATTAGAATTTGTACAGCTCCGCCCATAGGCCCTTTGACCTGCTCGGACTGGAGGTCCTGCTGTAGGAAAGGGAGCGTCTTCAGTAAGTCATAACTATGCAGAGCCGAGCGCAAGCTGGAGGCATCGAAGCGAAAGACACGCTTGTCCGCCCCCTGACGGCTAGACACACCCTCCACGACGACACCCTCTAGGGTCCGAATATCCTCGCTAAGGCTATCGACACAATGAAACACACGTCCATCACTCGGCAGAGTAATGCGCAGCTCCCGGCTAACAGACTGATACCCCATACAACGTATATCTAGGCGATAGCGCCCAACGCGCACGGGGTCGAAGGAATAGCCCCCATGCAGGTCGCTCATACCACGCAGGACGAATGTCGTATCACGCAGACTACGGAGCTCGACACTTGCGAAAGGCAAAGGCTCCCCACTCGGCTTAGCCCGTAGCTCCCCACGTAGCTCCACCTGAGCGACAAGGGGAGTGCCGAAGTATAAGAATATCCCGAGTAAGACTAAGCGCAGATAAGTATTCATGGCAAGAGGGGTAAGGTGTAAGTCATCTTATCGTAACGCAGATCTGTCCCCAAAGTAGAGACAAAGTCAATAGAGCCAGCATAGTAATCATTAGGCTGTATAGGCTCCGTAATCAGGATATTCCTTAGATACTCCCCCGTCAGTACCTTTAGGGCAGCACTCTGTTTATCCCCCGAAATCGGACGACCATTGATGAAGAGGCGATAACTCAGACCCTCTGCATTCGTAATCGTGAGGCCTTCCCTCTGAGCACCCTTGATTGCGGCAGTAGCGAGCTCTAGGACCGAACGAGACTTGTCGCCCCCTGTGGGCGTTACACGCCGTAGATGTAGATAGCGCTCAAATTTATCTATACGCATGTGTATACTCACATTCCCCCCACTGAAGTTGGGCTTAGGAAGGCCCTTGAAGAGATAACGCAGACGCTTAGTCCCGAGGTCAAAAGAAAAGATGTAGTTCTTGGTAATATCCATCGGGACGCCATAGAAAGACACTTCGCCCACGGCATTGCTTAGCGCTACGGCCAAGACCTCATCGGGGGCATCCTGACGGGCCATATAAACAGGAAGATAGGGACAGCGTAGCTCGGTACCTTCGGCATTGTAGTAATAGATACTGCCTGCGAAGAAGTAGCGCTTACTCTCCTGGCCCACTAAACGCGTCAAGGGGCCAATAACTAGTAGCGCTACGAGTAGGCGTAAAATAATACGGCTCATAAGCTAAGACTTGATAAGTTATTAATGATATTATAGGACAAAGGTACACAACCCATAAAAAAAAACAAGTCTCTTGCAAGGACTCGCAAAAGTTTCCCTCGTAGGGAGCAAAAAGCAAGGTGTCCGTTTGTCTCTATCTGGACTATCAGGGTCATCCCAAGAGCGATTACTAGCCCAGCATTCGGCCACCTAGTAGGCGGACAAGTGGCGACCTAGTAGGCGGACGATCGTCCACCTATTAGGCAGACAAGTGGCCGCCTACTAGGCGACCACAAGCCCCTCCCAGAGCGGGGCGCAGAAGGGGGAGGATATTCAGTCTATCGACTATCCACGGGATTATGCCTATTTTTGCTAAGGATAGAGCCGAGCACGATGGCAAGAGCTATCATATAATAGGTATAGTCCTCGTCCACGTTAGTACAATAAAGTGAAGCAATACATATATAATAGCACAACTCAATACCCATCGGAGTATGAAAAAGATTATCCTAGGGCTACTCGTAGTCCTCTGCATGATTAGCTGCGGCATTAGCCGCCGTAAGCTCGACCGTATCCAGCCTGGGCAAACGAGCGAAGAAGTACGCCGTATCCTCGGACGACCCGACTACCGAGGCTTCGACCGCACACGCACCGAGTGGCGCTACCGAGTGGACGATGGCATGTGGCTCGTCTTCTTCGAGAACGACCGCGTCGTCGCCCTGGACTTCGTAGAGCGCGGTCGATATGGCTACCCCGAGGGGGCTAGTGGCGCAGGGGTTAGCATCGGCGTCGGGACAGACTTCGGGGGCTTCGGCATCCATCTCCCCTTGCCTAAGTTTAAGGGGAAGAAAGCCTCGTGGTTTCGCGAGCTAAGCCGACAGCTAGACAAGGGCCATCCCAGTGATTATCTGGGACTCATCGAGGAGGCTGCCAAAAAGCACTTTTTCTCAGCCGAGGAGGTAGCCCACCTCCTCGGCTACGCCCAGAGCCTCTCGGCGAAGGTCGGCCTGCTACAGCGCCTAGTGCCACGTATGCTCAACCTTGACAATCTGGATGCCCTCTATGCTGCCCTACCCGACGAAGAGTCTAGACGTGAACTACAGAAGATTATCACACAGGAACTAAGTCAGCGTCGCTCCCACCTCCGCTAACGCCACGGATGCCCAACTATCTAGATATACACACGCACCACTACCAGAGCGTGGGCGATAGTCGTATGAGCTACCGCCCCACTGAGCCCCTGCTCGGCCCTGGACTCTACTCCCTAGGGCTACACCCCTGCTACCCCGAGGATATGCAGGAGTCTGCCTTGGCCTTGCTCCGGAGTCGTCTCAGCAGTGAGCAAGCGCTGATATGGGCCATTGGCGAGGCAGGACTCGACAAGTTATCCCCCGTCCCCCTAGAGCGACAGCTCCACTACCTAGAGGCACAGATAGAGCTGAGCGAAGCCCTCGGCCTGCCTCTGGTCCTGCACTGCGTACGAGCCTACAACGAGCTGATGGCTCTGCGCAAGCGCCTTCGCCCTAGTCAGGACTGGATTATACACGGCTATCGGCGTGGTGCAGAGCTAGCCGAGAGCTTGCTTCGTGCAGGCTTTTATCTGAGCTTCGGACAGCATTACGATGCCGAGGCATTACGTCTAACGTACGAAGCCGATCGCCTGTATCTAGAGACAGACGAGGCCCCTATCGATATAGAAGAGGTTTACCGCAGGGCCTTACACACGCTCGGACTGGCGAGTATGGAGGTACTACAGCAATATATCCGAAAGCAAACCTACGGCAACATCAGTTAACTATGGCACTGAGAAAAGAACGAGTCAAGAAGCTCTACTACAGCATTAGCGAGGTCAGCAAGCTCCTCGGAGAGAGCGAGACGACCCTACGCTACTGGGAAGAAGCCTTCCCGCACACTGCCCCCAAGCGTTCGCAGGGGGGGACACGTCGTTACACCGAGGACAAGATAGAGTCCCTGCGCACTGTACAACGTCTCGTCCGCCAAGAGGGTATGACCCTAGAGGGAGCCAAGGTAGCCCTCGCGAAGCGTCGCACTAGCCTAGAGCGTCGCGAGCAAGCCATCAGCACCCTGCGCCAAGCGCTAGACAAACTACAGAGGCTACACAAACATCTAGAGCAAAGCCTAGACTAAGGCGCTACTCATTATTATATAAGCACAATGAATGCAAAACTATACCTTATCCCCGTCCCGCTAGCCGAGGTAGAGCACAGCCAGTGCCTACCCGAGTATAATCGTGAGGTCGTGCGGGGTATCCGCCACTTCGTAGTCGAGAATATCCGCTCGGCACGTCGCTTCCTCAAAGCAGCCGACAAGGGCATCGACATCGACAGCCTTAGCTTCTACGAGCTAAACAAGCATACCACGCCCGAGGCTATCGCTAGCTATCTAGCCCCGCTAAAATCGGGCGAGAGCATCGGCCTCATCAGCGAGGCGGGTTGCCCCGCTGTGGCTGACCCTGGGAGCGACCTCGTAGCCCTAGCCCAGAGCCAAGGCTATGCCGTAGAGCCCCTCGTAGGTCCCTCGTCTATCCTGATGGCGCTGATGGCTTCGGGCTTCAATGGTCAGCGCTTTGCCTTCCTCGGCTATCTACCGATTGATGACGCTGAGCGCACACGGGCTATCCGCGAGGCTGAGCACCGAGTGCTTAGCCTAGGAGAGACACAGATATTCATCGAGACCCCCTACCGCAACGAGCGCCTAGTGGAGGAGCTCATCAAGCACTGCAAAGGCACGACGAAGCTCTGTATCGCCTGCCAGATTACCTCGCCAGAGGCCTTCATCCGCACCCAAGCACTCTCGGCATGGCGGGGCAAGATACCTACACTGCACAAACTACCTACAATCTTTGTACTCGGACGATGAGCAGACTACGCAAGACCAAGATAACCGAGATGGCTCGTCTCGATGTAGCGGGCTATGCCCAAAGCGACAAAACGCCCATCATCGTAGTACTAGACAACGTACGTAGCATGAATAATGTGGGCTCTGTCTTCCGCACGGCTGATGCCTTTCGACTCGAGGGCCTATATCTATGTGGCATCACCGCCCGTCCGCCCCATCCTGATATACACAAGACGGCCCTCGGTGCCGAGGACAACGTAGACTGGCGCTACTACAGCAATACCACCGAGGCCGTACAGGAGCTCCTCGATGCTGGCTATATCGTCTACGCGCTAGAGCAAGCCTCGGGCAGTACCTCCCTACCCGACTTCCGTCCCGAGCTAGGCACTCGATACGCACTAGTCCTCGGCAACGAGGTACATGGCGTAGCACAGGAGGTTATTGATTTGGCTTCGCACTGCCTAGAGATACCGCAGTATGGCATCAAACATTCTCTCAACGTAAGCGTGGCAGCAGGTATCGCCCTCTGGCAGATGTGCGCTCCGCTACTGAGACAACACGAGGGCTAATGGAGGCTCCACAGATTATCACCACCTCGGACGGCAGCCCTACGCTCTACAACCCTCAGCTCGGAGAGCATTACCACTCGGTACACGGGGCAGTGCAGGAGAGTCGGCATATCTTCATCGAGGCAGCGCTGCGCCACCGCATCGCCCAGACCATCCCCACAGAGGGGCTTCGGCTACTGGAGCTAGGATTCGGCACGGGGCTCAACGCTCTGATGACCCTAGAGGCTCTACGTGGCACGGATATTGCAGTGCATTATACGAGCCTAGAGCTATACCCTGTACCCGAGTCTGTCTACCGCCAGCTTAGCTTCCCTCTGGAGATGCCCGAGCGAGATGCGTGGTTACAGGCTCTGCATGAGGCCCCGTGGGAGCTAGAGTATCCGCTCCTCGAGTCTCCGAGCTTCGTCCTATGCAAACGACAGACAGACATTGCTAGCTATACGCCCGAGCTGGGGCTCGATGTTATATACTTCGATGCCTTCTCGCCCGAGACACAGCCCGAGCTGTGGAGCCAGGAGCTTTTCGCTAGGCTCTACACGGCTAGTCGCCCAGGGGCTGTGCTGACGACCTACTG
>CAMBHQ010000044.1 GCA_945867245.1 uncultured Porphyromonas sp. | reverse complement strand
TACTTAGGTCGAGCCACTGACCTAGCGAGAGACACTATGCAGAGATTAACGCTAAATGTAGGGGGACGATTATTAGACCTCAGCACCCCACAAGTTATGGGCATCGTAAACGTTACGCCCGACTCCTTCTATGCCGCTAGCAGAGTAGAGGGCGAGGAGGCTCTGCGCCAGCGACTAGCACAGATACGTCAGGAGGGAGCTAGTATAGTAGACCTAGGCGCTTATAGCTCGCGCTCCGGGGCCGAGGTGGTCCCCCCCGAAGAAGAACGGGAGCGTCTGCGCCCCGCCCTCCGTTTACTCAGAGACGAATATCCCGAGCTCATCGTGTCGGTAGATACCTTCCGTAGCGAGGTGGCACGCTTCGCTGTCGAGGAGTACGGAGCCCATATCATCAATGATATATCGGGGGGCACTCTAGATGCGGATATGTTCGCCACAGTGGCAGGCCTGCAGGTCCCCTATATCCTGATGCATATGCGCGGCACGCCCGAGACGATGCAGAGCCTATGCGATTACGAGGATGTAGGTCTAGAGGTCCTAGACTTTTTCGCACAGCGCAGCGAAGAGCTCAGAGCCCTAGGGCTACACGACCTCATCATAGACCCCGGCTTCGGCTTCGCCAAGACCCTAGAGCAAAACTACCAGCTGATGACCTATATGCCCCGCCTCGTGGAGGCCCTCGGTCTGCCCCTATTAGTGGGCATCTCCCGCAAGAGTATGATTTATCGCCTGCTCGGCACTACGCCCGAGGGAAGTCTCACTGGGACAACAGCCCTCCATATGTACGCCCTCATGCAGGGGGCCCGCATCCTGCGGGTGCACGACGTAGGCGCTGCCGTCGAGACACTACGCCTATATCAGATGCTACAGGCGCAGACCCCGCCCGCCGAAAACCCTATATGGCATTATCGCCACAATCACTAGACCCCTCACCCAAGCAATCCCTAGACTCTAACGAACATGTGGTGGCTACCGCTTACGCTCAAAGACGCAATTGATATATTCGCCCTAGCCCTCTTCCTTTACTATTCCTACACAGTGCTCCGCAACTCGGGTAGTAAGGCGCTGTTTATGGGTATTATGACCTTTTTCATCACCTGGGCCCTAGTATCTCAGGTCTTCGAGATGAAGCTCATGGGCGCCCTCTTGGATAAGTTCGTCAATATCGGCTTCTTGGTACTGGTGATCATCTTCCAGGAGGAAATCAAAAAGTTCCTCGTGAGCATCGGCTCTGCCCGCCGCTGGAAGCGCTTCACAGGCTTCTTCCGAGAGAGCTCTCGCGAGGATAGTACCTCCAACCAAATAGCACCGCTTATCCTAGCCTGCAAGAATATGGCCCGCAAGAAAACCGGAGCCCTTATCGTCATACAGCAAAACATCGACCTAACGCAATGGATGCACGCTGGCGAACGCTTCAGCTGCGACGTTAATGCCCGACTGATTGAGAATATATTCTTCAAAAACAGTCCCCTGCACGACGGTGCTATGGTCATAGCCAACAACAAGATTAGGGCCGCTGGGGTCATCCTGCCCGTAGCTAATAATGCGGACCTCAACAAGGACCTAGGGCTACGCCATCGCGCTGCCCTAGGACTAGCGCAGAAGACGGATGCCATCGTGATTATCATCAGCGAGGAACGTGGGCATCTGTCGGTAGCACAGCACGGCGAGCTACGTATCAACATCAGCATCGAGGAGCTACAGAGCGTCCTCGAGAACCAATAATTCTCCCATACATGACCTTAGAGGAAATTAAGGCGCCCGTAGCGCAGGAGGTAGCGACCTACCACACAGAGTTTAACGAAATACTAGCCTCTCGTAGCCAGTGGCTACAGGAGGCTATGCGCATACTGGCCGAGTCGTCGGGCAAGATGGTCCGCCCTGTGCTGACCTGTCTAACGGCTGGTATGGTGGCAGGTCAAGTGCCCGAGCTCGCTATTACCTCGGGCATACTACTAGAGCTCATCCACACCGCTACCCTCATCCACGACGACGTCATAGACGAGGCTAAAACACGGCGTGGCAAACCTACGCTCGGGGCTATATTCGACAATCGCATAGCCGTACTGATGGGCGACTTCGTCCTCAGTAGTGCGCTCATAGGGGCGATACAGACCCGCAACCTCCGCATCATCGGCATCGTGTCCCGCATCGGGCGCGAGCTGACCGAGGGCGAGATACGCCAGTACGAGTCAGCCGAAGGCGCTCGCCTTGATATAGACAATTACTTCGAGGTCATCAAGCAGAAGACGGCTGTCCTCTTCGCCAGCTGTGCCGAGGTGGCCGCCATAGCCGTAGAGGCTAGCGAGGCCGATATACAGCGTGCCGCCCGCATCGGAGAGTTACTCGGCCTAGCCTTCCAGATACGTGATGATATATTTGACTACTACCCTAGCCTCGAGGTGGGTAAGCCCACGGGCAACGACATCCGCGAGGGCAAGGTCACCCTCCCTCTACTACACACGCTACTCGGACCCGAGGGACAAAGTCCCGAGGGCATAGCTTGTCGGGCGCTCATCGAGGACAAACGCCTCGATGACGAGGCTATACAGCACCTCATTGCCTTCGCCTGCGAGCACGGAGGTATCGACTATGCCGAGCAACGTATGCAGGACCTTATCGACGAGGCGAAGGCGCTCATAGGTGCCTACCCAGATAGTCCGTACCGCCAGTCTATGCTAGCACTAGCAGACTATATCGCAGAGCGACGTAAGTAACCCACCTCCCCACTATGGCATACAAAAGACCGCTTAGCAAACGACAGAGCCAAATTATCACCATCCTTTGGCTCGTCTTCGCCATACTCTTCCTCTGGAAGGTTACACTCAATCTCTTTACTCTAGTGATACTCGGGCTATCGGCCTTCATCGTATTCTACCCCATACGCAAAAGCGATAAACAAAGACGTCGCTAGTGCTCCATATATGAAGACGAAGATACTCTTACTCTCTATTGTCTGTGTCCTAAGCAGACTCGCCCTAGTGGGCCAAGAAGCTAAGTATAGCCCGATAGACAGTCTATCGGCACGCACAGCAGTCCTAGAGGGTATTATCAAAGAGCTACGTTACCTGAAGATAAGTGGCTACATACAGGCACAGGCCCAGTGGGGGCAGGAGGCAGCAACCCTGCGTGTAGGTAGCAATACCAGCCGAACAAGCGACAACACACGCATCGGGATGCGTCGCAGCCGTGTGAAGTTTAGCTACGAACGGGGCATCGCCTCGGCCGTCTTCCAGATAGACGCTACCGAGCGTGCAGTAGGGCTCAAAGATGCCTACATCCATGTGCGTAGCCCCTGGGCTGTACTCGGGCGTAGCGGTCTGCGCTTGGGAGTCTTCGACCGTCCCTTCGGACACGAGATTAGTTACTCGTCTTCGCTACGAGAGTCCCCCGAGCGCTCGGCTATATTCAACAATCTATTCCCCGACGAACGCGACCTCGGTGCTATGCTCGTTCTACAGGCAAGCAAAAAGTCGCCCATACACTTCCTGCGCCTAGAGGGAGGGCTTTTCGCGGGCAATGCCATTAGCCCAGAGCAAGACAACCGCAGAGACTTCGCTGGCCATCTATCGGCTAGCAACAGCATTGGTAAGGATATACACTGGAGCCTAGGCGTATCTCGCTACTACGGCTACCGCCAGCAGAATACCTCTAAGGTTTATCGTATGGAGGCGGGCAAGTTCGTCCTCAGCGACCTCAGCGACAATCTAGGCGCCTATGCCCTCAGGCGCTACTGGGGTATCGATGCCCAGCTTAGCCTCGGGAGCGCTATCGGCCGTACAGTACTACGGGCCGAGTACCTATGGGGCCAACAACCCAGTGCGGCCAATAGCTTCCGTAGCCACAACGTATCGACTCTGGTATCGGGCGACACCTATATACGCCCCTTCCGTGGTGGCTATGCCCTCCTAACGCAGCAGATAGGCAAAACGCCACTTTCCCTAGTCCTCAAGTACGACTGGCTCGACCCTAATACAGCCATCCAGGGCGAAGGCCTCGGCCTAGACAACACGACCTCGGCTGACGCTGCACACAGCGCTATCGGGATGGGTCTACTATGGAACATCAATAGCAACCTGCGCCTACAGGCCTATTACGAGATGCCGAGCAACGAAACCTCATCCAAGCTAAAGGGCTACGAGGCTGAGCGTAAGGATGACAACTTCACCCTCAGGCTACAATATAAATTCTAATACCCGAGGGGCAAGACCCTCGGAGACTACGCTATATACGCTACATTACTAAGAACGACAGATAGACCTATATGAAATGGCTTAATCGCAACGACAGCACCTCAAACTTCGAGGACAGACGCGGCCGCAGTGGTGGCGGAGGGGGTAAGCTAGCCCTCGGTGGTATCGGCGGTATCATTATGATCGTTATCGCCCTACTAATGGGCCAAGACCCATCGCAGATTTTACAGCAGGTCCTCAGCGACAATATGAACGGAGGGGCTGCACAGACCGAAGTCGTAGACCCCGAGAAAGCTCGTGCCTACGAAGAGTACAAAGACTTTACACTTGCGGTTTTCAATAGCTGCAATGATGTGTGGGAGCGGGTCTTCGCCGAGGAGCTCGGCCAGCAGTACCGCAAGCCTACGCTGGTAGCCTTCACCGATCAGGTTACCTCTGCCTGTGGTGGCGCTAGTAGTGCTATGGGGCCTTTCTACTGCTCGGGCGATGAGAAAGTGTACATAGATATGTCCTTCTTCCGTGAGCTAGCGGAGCGCTTCCGTGCCCCCGGCGACCTCGCTATGGCCTATGTAACAGCCCACGAGGTCGGGCACCACGTACAGCATCTACTGGGGGTTACCGACAAGGTACACAGCATGCGCGGACGCATCAGCGAGAAAGAATACAATCAGCTGAGCGTACGCCTAGAGCTACAGGCCGACTTCTATGGCGGTCTCTGGGCACACCACGCTGCTAAGCTCGGCATCATACAGCTAGAGGACGGAGACCTAGAGAGTGCCATGCGTGCTGCAGAGGCTATCGGTGATGATGCCCTCCAAAAGGCTGCGCAGGGCTATGCCGTCCCAGACTCATTCACGCATGGCTCTAGCGAGCAGCGTATGTATTGGTTCCGTCTAGGCTTTACGACCGGAGACATTAAGCTCGGGGATACCTTCGCCCAGTCTAAACTCTAGAGCGAAGTAGCGAGCGACAAGCCACAGGCAATAGCATCGGCCCACGTGGCACTACTGCCACAAATAGATGAGCGCTTGGTATCTCCCCTCAAGGGATACCAAGCGCTCATCTGTTATGTCTTACCTAGTGCCGGATACTACACTCGGGGCGCTTAGGCTTATTGAGGATTATTCTCCTCGACTGCCTTATCGTTTGTGCCCAGCAGGACTTTACCGGCATGGAAGAAGAAGTAAAGCCCAACAAGTGCAAAAGCGATACCTGTCCCCAGAGCCCCTACGACCTCGTTGAGAAAGAACATAAAGCGAGGCATGACAATCTCGCCTCCATACTCATTGAAATGCGATAGGTCTACATAGGCTTTATAGCCGTAGTACACACAAAATAAGCCACCTGCAATAGAGAGAATAGCTTGTCCTACTGGGGGGAGCTTCCACCCTGATTCTTTGTTTTCACTCATATCTGTATTCTATTAGGATTATTGTTGGTTTAGTTCCGATGGATCGACCTCTAGGTCGGCATAGGCCTTCACGAAGTCTTCGGCTCGATAGATCTTAGCCTTTTTGATGTTGATAGAGGTCGAGCCACCTGCATTTACTCGAATCTTGTCATCAAAATCCTCGTCTAGACCATACTCCCAGGGATGCCCTGATGAGGTACGAGCGGTGTAGGGAGCGTTTATTACCTCTAGCGGTCCATAGTAATAGCGCCCGTTCACCTCCACCAGCTGGTACATCTGCTCGAGGAAGATATTGCGCTCCTGCTCACTGTCCGTGTAGGCTGTCGTTACAATCACATAGCTTGCCTCTAGCGGATTAAGTAGGGACTTCTCCTCGTACTCCTGCCTTGTAAAGGTACTCTGCTTGCCCTGTGGGCTTGTAAGCGTATGCTCGCCCACAGGTAGAGCGAGCTCCATACTACTCTTAGGATCGAGCGTGTAGGTCGTAGCATCTACCACAAAAGTAATAGTACTATCGCTGGGGTTATCCACAACGACAAAGGGACTGCCTGACGTACAGCTAGCGCCCAACACAAGCCCCACGAGGGCGAGAGTCATGCGCAAACAGGCTCTCCTTAATAGACCTACAAATCTCGGCTTCATTTCTTTCTTAATTATCATATTCTAAGCACTTATATTAGCCCTGCGCCACTGCTATGCTCTCTCAGTGAAACAAGCGGTGGCGAAGATAAAAAAAAAAAAACGAATTAACAATACGCCCAAACTTAGCCTGCCAGTCTCCCGACTAGCTAGGCCTACAAGCCTTAGTCTAGCCCAAGACGTAGCGATAGCAATGCTCATCACTGAGCTCGGGCTGATAGACGAAGCCCTCGGGCGTCAAAGCCTTAAGCCCCTCGGGCGTATCAATACGCTGCTTAATAATCTCTCGCATCATCGCCCCACGAGCCATCTTGCAGTAGACCGTTATGCTCTTGAGGCTACCATCGGCCTGCCGTACCTCGAAGTGGATATCCACGACACGTAGCTGACGCTTGACCTCTGCCCAGTCGTACAGGCCCTCCATCTCTGCGCTCGCTAGGTGGATAAGGACTCCCCCTCGCTGCAGACCGAGACGGATGAGCTCCTCCGTTAGGCGTGGGCGCCAGAGCTCCGAGACACGCTGGCCATCCTCTAGGCGCACTGTCCCCTCCATGCGATAAGGGCGGATGAGCGTCCGAGGGCTAAGAAGTCCGTATACAAAGGAGCATATACGCAGATGCTCCTCGGCATAGGCCCAATCCTCGGGCGTGAAGCTAGCGGGCTCTATCTTCCTAAACACCATACCAGAGTAGTAGCTGAGGGCCGGCGCCTCGGGCGCTAGCCCATCGGTCCAGGCAAGCCAAGCCTGACGGGCCTCTGTCGCCATCTTAGGGCTTAGCTTGAGCTCACGAGAGAGCGCCACCCCATCCATCCTAAGGGCCTGCTCCGCCACCTGCAAGGTCTCTGGATGCATCACAGGGGCAAGGCCCTCTGTATCGCTTATCTTCTTGGCGAAAGTCTTCGCCGGTGAAATCATACAAATCATATACCTAGTCGAAAACAAATCGTCCCCCTCCTATT
>CAMBHQ010000043.1 GCA_945867245.1 uncultured Porphyromonas sp. | reverse complement strand
TCTTGAAAACCGTTGAGGTGAGAGCCTCCGGGGGTTCGAATCCCTCTCTCTCCGCAAACAAGGGTGTAAATCAGCGAGTGACGCGATTTGCACCCTTTTCTATACCCAAAAATTTAAGAGCAATAAAAAAACTCCACCCAAGAATTGCCGTCCTTGGGTGGAGTTGTTTGTTTGGGGGTATGAGATATGCCCTATAAATCGACTTACAAATACTTCTTGTAAGTTGGAGCCCGTAAACTCCGCTCTGAACTTATTTAGATTTTCCATTATCTGTTCATTTTATAGTTGTAGAGTTATAGTTATAAACCATACAGCTATGATATACGGATATATTAAGAGTCAGTAGTGACAAGCAAGCGGTGGAGAACCAACGCTTCGAAATCACGAACTTCTGTCAAAAGCAAGATTCCCATATTGACGACTGGATCGAGGAGACCATCAGTGGCACCAAGGCCTACGACAAGCGAGAGCTCGGGCGCCTGCTGCGCAAGGTCGGCAAAGACAACTATCGCCTCGGCGACGACATCCAGAGCAAGGTGCTCGCCTTTGCCTTCGGGCTTTCGGCCGAGATCGAGCGCAACCTCATCAGTCAGCGCACCAAGGAAGCACTCGCTCGGAAGCGCGCCGAGGGTGTCGTGCTCGGGCGCCCCAAAGGGAGAAAGAATACAAAACGAAAACTAACAAGGCATGAGAAATACATCAGAGAAGCACTAAATAATGGGGTAAATAAAAGCACTATATCTAAACAGCTACATGTTAGTCATAGCACCTTGTATCTCTACATTGAAGAAGTTCTTGTATAGGAAAAAGGGACTATCCATACCCTGCCTGCAGAAGAAGCTTGGTCGTAGCACCCCCGAGCAAATTACCGCGCTCAGCTTTTAATACGTCAGCCCTGGCGCTTGCCCTGGCCCTGTTGTCGGGCTGTAAATAAAATGCTATCTTTGTATTACAATAAATAACGAATTAATAGAATGCTAGCTACAATCCTATCTATCTCGGGCAAGCCCGGGCTGTTTCGCCTGCTCTCGCAGGGCAAGGGAACTCTTATCGTAGAGTCGCTCGTAGACAACAAGCGCCTCCCTGTACACGCCAAAGACCGTGTCGTTTCTCTCGGAGATATTACTATGTACACTATCGAGGACGATATGCCTCTCGGCGAGGTGCTGACAGCTGTGTACAAGACTTTCGAGGGCAAGCCCGTCGATCTAGTAGCACACCCCTCTTCGGTGGAGCTGTACGAGAGCTTCGGCAAGTGCGTGCCTACTTTCGATCGTGAGCGTGTGTACGCCTCGGACGTCAAGAAGCTCTTCACCTGGTATAACATCCTACTCGCTGCAGGCTTCACGACCTTTGTAGACGAGGAGCAGGCAAGTGCCGAGTAAAAGATACCGCTGACCTTCGTCCGGATAAATAGCTGATAGCGGGGGCAATAGACACTCGCAGGTCTATGCCCCCGCTATTGCCTATCAGCCATGTTATTAACATCCAAGCATAAACTCAATATCTCATTACCCCTATGTTCAAAGGAATGAAAAGCTACCTGCAGGCCGAGCTCAAGAGCATCGAGGAGGCAGGTCTCTACAAGAAAGAACGTATCATTATCACCCCACAGACTGCCGATATCAAGGTCGGCGAGGGGCAACCAGTGGTGAATTTCTGCGCCAACAACTACCTCGGTCTTAGCGACCACCCACGCCTTATCGAGGCGGCTAAGGCAGCTATGGATAGCCATGGCTTCGGGATGAGTAGTGTGCGCTTTATCTGCGGTACACAGGACATTCACAAGGCCCTAGAGAAAGCCATCGCAGACTACTTCCACACCGAGGATACTATCCTCTACGCAGCCTGCTTCGATGCCAACGGAGGTGTCTTCGAGCCTCTCTTCGGCGAGGAGGACGCTATCATCAGCGATGCGCTCAACCACGCTAGTATCATCGACGGTATCCGTCTGTGTAAGGCTAAGCGCTACCGCTATGCCAATGCCGATATGGCGGACCTAGAGCGTGCTCTACAGGAGGCGCAGGGCGCTCGCCATCGTATCATCGTAACGGACGGGGTCTTCTCTATGGATGGCAATGTAGCGCCCATGGATAAGATTTGCGACCTCGCTGACAAGTACGATGCCCTAGTGATGGTAGACGAATGCCACTCTGCTGGCGTTGTCGGCCCTACAGGACGTGGTGTGGCCGAGCAGTACAACTGCTACGGCCGTATCGATATCCACACGGGGACACTCGGCAAGGCCTTCGGTGGTGCTATCGGTGGCTTTACGACAGGACCCAAGGAGATTATCGACATGCTCCGTCAGCGTAGCCGTCCTTACCTCTTCTCCAACTCTATTCCTCCCGCAGTAGTAGGTGCAGGGCTAGAGGTATTCCGCATGCTAGAGGAGAGCAACGAGCTACACCGCAAGCTTATGGAGAACGTAGAGTACTTCCGCACGAATATGCTCGCAGCAGGCTTCGACATCAAGCCAACCCAGAGCGCTATCTGTGCTGTGATGCTCTACGATGCTAAGCTCAGTCAGGACTACGCCGCTCGCCTACTGGAGGAGGGTATCTACGTAACAGGCTTCTACTACCCTGTAGTCCCCAAGGGCGAGGCCCGCATACGTGTACAGCTCTCAGCCGCACACGACCGCAAGCACCTAGACCACGCTATCGCTGCCTTCGTCAAGGTCGGCAAGGAGCTAGGCGTTATCAAGTAGAGAGAAAAAAAGCTAGCAAGACCCCAAGGAGTGCACAGCTCCTTCGCTAGAAAAACAATAGTAGACAGGGCAGCTGGCAGGCTCGCGTCTGGCCCGCTGCCCACTCTACACCGACCTCTTAGTTAACAAGCATACCAAGACACTAAACAAACTGATTCATTATGGAAATGCCTTTCGGACTAGAGCCGTGGCTCTTTTGGTTGCTACTGGCAATCGCTCTGTTTATCGCAGAGATATTCACACCGGGCTTTCTGGTAGCCTGTCTGGGCATAGGGGCGCTGCTCGCAGTAGTGCCTGCAGCCTTTGACTTAGGTCTAGCCTGGCAGCTGCCTGTATTCAGTCTCGGATGCCTCCTCTCGCTATGGCTACTGCGCCCGATGTTCAATAAGCCCAAGGGGCAGGGCTATGTCTCAGGCGTAGATGCTCTCGTCGGGCGGACTATTCGCCTGAGTGCCGATATCCCCGAGGGGGGCTATGTAGAGGTACCTATCGATGGCGATGTATGGCGTGTCTCTATGCGCGATGGCTCTGCTGCCAGCAAGGGAGCACTCATTCGCATAGTGGGCTACGAGGGAATCATCCTACAGGCCAAGGAGGTAAGCGAAGTCTAATCAATAACTGATAAACTATATAATTATGAGTGCAGCTACTATCGTATTTATCGCTATCGCCCTACTGGTGATCTTTATCATTAGCAAGGGGCTACGTATCGTGCAGCAGTCGCAGACGATGATCGTCGAGCGTCTAGGTAAGTACCACACGACTCTCAACTCGGGCGTGAACATCATTATCCCCTTCATCGACCAGCCTCGCTCTATACGCTGGCGCTACACCATCCCTGCCGGCAACGGCAATGTACTGGTGCGCTTCGCAGAGACGACGACCATCGACCTGCGTGAGACCGTGTATGACTTCCCCAGTCAGAGCGTAATCACCAAGGACAACGTAGTAACGGAGATTAGCGCCATCCTCTACTTCCAGATCGTGGACCCTATCCGTGCTATGTACGAGATACAGAACCTACCCGAGGCTATCGAGAAGCTCACGCAGACGAGTCTGCGTAACGTAATCGGAGAGATGGACCTCGACGAGACACTCACCAGCCGTGATACCATCAACAGCAAGCTACGTGGCATCCTAGACGATGCTACCAACAAATGGGGGGTGAAGGTGAACCGTGTAGAGCTACAGGATATCAATCCGCCACGCGATATCCGAGACGCTATGGAGAAGCAGATGCGTGCAGAGCGTGATAAGCGTGCACAAATCCTCAATGCCGAGGGGGAAAAGGAAGCCCTTATTCGTGCCTCTGAGGGTCGTATGCAGGAGAGCATCAACCACGCCGAGGGGGACCGACAAGCTCAGGTGCTAGGCGCCAAGGCTGAGGCCGAGGCCAAGCTCCTCACCGCCCAGGCCGAGGCCGAAGCCATCAAGATGATTGCCGATGCTGTAGGCTCGTCGGGTGCAGACCCCACGAAGTACCTCATCGCTGTACGCTACCTAGAGACACTCAAGGAGATGACTAGCGGCAAGGACAACAAGACCATCTACCTACCTTACGAGGCTAGTGGCGTACTTAGCTCGCTCGGGGGCATCAAGGAGCTACTCGGCAAGAGCTAGTCTCCACACAAATATTCTACGCCCTCCGAGTCCTCCGTTCGACAGGGTACTCGGAGGGTTGTTATTTACTCTAGCTCTCGCCCAGGCGAGGACACACTAATTACTTATGTCATTGATAGAAATTCAGAACGTCAGTAAGCACTATGCTGCGCATACGGCACTCAGTGAGGTGAGCCTCAATATCGAGCGCGGGCGTGTCTTCGGCTTGCTTGGCCCTAATGGCGCAGGCAAGACCACGCTGATACGCATGATTAACTACATCACTCGCCCCGATAGTGGGCGCATCCTCTTCGACGGACGCGAGCTCTCTGCGGGCGACATCGAGCGTATCGGTTACCTGCCCGAGGAGCGAGGGCTATACCGCAAGATGGAGGTGGGCGAGCAGGCCGTCTACCTAGCTCGGCTCAAGGGGCTGAGCAAGGACGAGGCCAAGCGTAGACTAAAGCTGTGGTTCGATAAGTTCGATATTATGCCTTGGTGGGACAAGAAGGTCGAGGAGCTATCCAAAGGTATGCAACAGAAAGTGCAGTTCGTCTGCACCGTCCTGCACGAGCCCGAGCTACTTATCTTCGACGAGCCTTTCAGCGGATTCGACCCCGTGAATGCCGAGCTCCTCAAGCGCGAGATCCTAACCCTTAGGGAGCAGGGGGCTACGCTCATCTTCTCTACGCACAACATGCAGAGCGTCGAGGAGATTTGCGACGATATAGCCCTCATCGACAAGTCCCGAGTGGTGCTGAGTGGCAGTGTAGAGGCCGTACGAGAGCAGCATAGTCAGCCACGCTACGCCCTAGTGCTAGCAGGAGAGCTGGCTAGCGAGCATCTAGAGCTACTACAGCCCCTAGAGCATAGCTACGATGGGCGCTATACCCAGCTAAGGCTCTCGGCCGAGGGTGGCGCACAGGGCCTGCTAGAGCGCATACCACGTGAATACGAACTCATACGTCTCGAGCGTGAGCTACCGACGATGCACGAGATATTCCTAAAGACAGTACAGCACTATGGCGAGTAAGATAGGCATCGTAATAGAGCGCGAGTACACGACGCGCGTGATGAAAAAGAGCTTCATCCTGATGACGTTCTTTGCCCCCTTGTTTTTCATTCTTCTGAGCGCTCTGCCTGGGCTGCTCGTGGCTTTCGGGGGCGAGGACGAGCAGGTGGTGGCCGTGATAGACCACACGGGGCTATATGGCGAGGTCCTCAAGTCCAACGACCTCTATACCTTCGTCATCGCAGACCAGCCGCTAGAGCATTATAGTCAGGCGGGCGAGGAGGCCGAGGTGTCGGGCGTACTAGAGATACGCCAGGACCTGAGGGAGGACCCCAAGGCACTGTCGCTCTACTCTTTCCGCACGCTACCCTCTGGCATAGAGGACTATATCAATAGGCAGCTGAGCGACTATACGACCAAGCAGAAGCTACTGGCTAGCGGAGGTCAGGGCATCGAGGAGATCATTGCCGAGAGCCAGAATAAAGTGAGCGCTGCTACCTACAAGCTGGACGAAGAGGGGGCGAGCCAAGAGGTCTCAAGCACTTTCGCTGAGGTCTTCGGGATGGTGCTAGCCTTTGCCGTCTATATGTTCGTCTCTATCTATGGCGGGGTAGTCCTACAGAGCGTCATGGAGGAGAAAAAGAGCCGCATTATGGAGGTGATGGTAAGCTCGGTACGCCCCTTCGACCTTATGATGGGTAAGATCATCGGGGTAGGCCTCGTGGGGCTCACGCAGATTATCATCTGGGTGCTTCTCTTGGTCATCTTCTCTCAGGTGGGGCTATTCTTCCTCGGGGATTGGGCGGCAGCTAATACGGCCTCCGGAGCTACCGATGCTCTGACGACTGCTGACCTCAATGAGTTCACAGGCTTCCTAGACAACATTAACTTCCTAGAGATTGGTATCTTCTTTGTGCTTTACTTCATCGGGGGCTTCTTCCTCTATGCCTCTATATATGCAGGCCTCGGCTCCTCGGTTAGTAGCGACGAAGATGCGCAGACCGTGATGTGGCCGATTACTGTACTGATGATGGTGGCCTTCTACGTGGGCTTTGCCTGCATGAAGTCGCCCGAGAGTACGCTCGCCACGATAGCCAGCTATGTGCCCTTTACCTCGCCTGTCGTGATGATGGTGCGCATCCCCTATGGTGTGGCCCTGTGGGAGCTACTATTGAGCGTTGCCGTCCTCTACGCTAGCTTTGTGCTGATGGTCTACCTCTCGGCCCGCATATATCGTGTGGGCATACTCCTCTATGGCAAAAAGCCTTCGCTTCTAGAGATTGGGCGTTGGATGCTAAAGGGATAATCTATTAGCTTGCGGTGCTTGGGCGGAGAGAGTTCCCTCAGGCACCGCAGTGCATATATCTGACTCCATTAACAAATCACTTAACATACTACTAAATCATGGCTACCATTCTGATTGCCTTCGACACCGTAGACGAAGGCTTCGAGCGTCTCTCTGCCGAGCATACGCTCATCCGTCCCCCCAAGGGGCGAGACTTCACACAGGAGGAACTAGGCGAACTCATCGTCGATGCTGACGTCCTCTGTGCTGTATTCGACATCCCTGTGCGTGCCGAATTGTTGGCTAAGGCTACGCGCCTGCGCCTCGTGTCTAACTATGCCGTGGGCTACAACAATATCGACCTCGACTACTGCCGTGCGCAGGGTATAGCCGTTACCAACACCCCCAAGGCCGTGGTGGCTCCGACTGCCGAGCTGGCAATGGCTCTATTGCTGGGCTGCTCACGCCGCACTCGTGAGCTCGACAAGGAACTACGTGACCACGCAGGGCGTGTGTCGCTAGGGCGTCTGGGGATGCTCGGCTGCGACCTCTATGGCAAGACCCTCGGGGTCGTGGGCTATGGCAATATAGGTGCTGCCGTGGCGGAGCGTTGTCGCGCCTTCGGGATGCGTGTGCTGTACTACAAGCGCCACCGCCTAGCGCCCGAGCTAGAGAGCGCCCGTGGGCTAGAGTATGCCGAGCTAGACGAGCTACTCCGTCGT
>CAMBHQ010000042.1 GCA_945867245.1 uncultured Porphyromonas sp. | reverse complement strand
TTGTCTGCCTAGTATCTCGCCACAGACCGCTCTAGGAGGGGCTCTGAGGCAGGAGGTGCAGACACGCACCATCGCCACAAGTCGTACGATAGGGACAGACTCCTACGGCGAGCTGGCTTGGGTCTATGAAACGCAGACATCAGCGAGGTCATTAAGCCAAACATACCTCCCGAATAGATTAGCCGACATAAGTTCATTATCGAGGAATCTCTTCGTATCAAAATCTTGATTTTGTCTTAGCATAGCCTTACAACTTAGTTATATCCAATTACTCCCACCACATACGCGTATACTCTAGGCGAATACGATAATACAGACGCTCTGCCTTACGCTGATATAATTCTCTCAAAAAATAATTCTTGGTGGTGTAATCTTCAACATCATCACGACATTGATCTGCTCCTAGTAGCTCTTCTCGCCTATAGACTGGGATTAGGTCGATACTATTCTTGATATTTAGTTGTCTGAATTGATCAGGTGTAATGCTTCCTTCGTCAAGAATATATCCAAGTAGCTGTATGCAGAGACAAAGCCAGCGTTTCCCCACATAATTGCCCTCCTCGTCAGCTACACGTGAGTGAGACAAGTAGGCTTCCATGCATATCAACTTTTGTCGCTCCAATTTGTAGAGGTAGTACCAATCGAATTGAGGATCCTCCTTAGCCATAGTTGCGAGGTCTTTAACTAATGGGTCCAGACCTTCTTTCCTCCATTGAGTAAAGCGTTTGGCGTGCCGATATTCGGCTCTAAGGTATCGTAAGTGAACTTCGAGACTTTGCGGACTCGCCAAGATCCTTTGCTCTTCAAATAGCTCTCCCTCTTCCGAGATAGAATATTCATACTCCCATTTGTTGTCCTCCAAATCAATGGCGAGCCAAGCCTCTAAGTCTGTCTCGTCTACTTCGTGCAAGTGCTTGCAGCGAAGTCTACAGCGTTCTTGCTCCGAAATATCTTCATACCTCACCTGGGGCCAAGGAGAACAAGTGTGCTTATCTATTGCATAAGCAAGTTTTTTGTGATTATCCATATTTTGTCTTGAAGATTATGGGGACAAAGATATAGCAGGGGGATGCTATATTAGGGCATAGATTTCGAAGAAGTAGTACTATTTCCGTGTAAAATACTGATAGCTCGCTCTGCCTCTCTCTCTGACAAGCCTCTCTCGGGTTGTGTCTGTACAAAGCGCGATACTTGTGAAGGTAAGGCTATAGCTTCATCGTCAAGAATTACATAATCAGCATGAAGGCTTTTGTGCTGTCGAAGGTAGTGTCCCCCCCCCAAAAAAAAGTGTGTAAGTTCCAAGGGTTGTATCTTTGGGGCTTACACACTTTTTGGGGTTCGGGAGCGGGATATCCTATCCGCGCGAAATATTATCTATCGGGATGCCTAGGCTCCGGTATAGGTCGAAGGTATCATCTAGCAATGGCATACTGCCCTCGGGCTTGATGGCATGGACCTTGATGCGGGGCACAGAGCTCAGATTGAGTAGGGCTGTGCTGCAGTAAGAGTAGAGCTCTATCTGAAGTCCTGGCTCGTCCTGTAGCAAACCCAGTAGATAATCCTCGGCGATGAGCGGTGTACGTATGTACTCGACGCCCTCCACGAGATACTCCTCACGGGGATGAGGGATATATGCGTCTATCGCATAGTCTCGTACCACCCGCTCCGTGATTGTTTTGTTGGCCTGTAGGTCTCGCTCATCATAGATCGATTGACCGCAGAATATCCGCATGGTTCTAAGCACTTGCCCTGACGTCTCATCTGCAGTAATCGCCTCTTCTTTGGGATATAGCTCTAGAAGCTCGGTATTGGAGAAGACATTGGGGTAAGGGAAGATGGTATAGTGCTTCTGACTACGAGCAACTATCATTTGAGTATCTGGTATGCCTAGTAGCCGGGCTAAGGCTATCAAGAAGTAATTCGGATAACTGTTGCGGTGCTCTGTATCCCAAGTTGTCTGCGAAAGGTTGACCGTACCATCGTCGTAGGTGTACAGCTCTGCTTTGCTTAGCGATGGCATCAGCAACCAAAAATCTAAGACCTCAGGGCTTGCTACAAAGACACGTTTACAGTGTCTCAGTTTGTAGCCGAGCCATAGTCGCGAGGCTATACCCATAAAAAATCCCTAGGGCCAGAATTCGATGGGATAGGCTCAATAAAGCAACCGCCTTGGCATTTTTGCCTAAGTCGCTCGTAATAGTACACCTGCTTGGGCTGTGTCTTAGAGCCTCGGAAGATACAATAGAATGTTTCACCGGGGTATTGCGTCATTATCCGCTCGGCAATAAGAGCCTGAAGTGGGGTCGCACAGAATAGGAGGTTCATGCCTGGAGTCTCATTTAATACAACTGCAAAGGTATACAAATATTATAGAGCAATGACTATCCCCCTATTCCTGGGAACTGTCATTGCTCTATGATAACGGCTAAGAAGATAGCCTTAGGATGTTGCGCTTATCGGCGATACTGCGAGAAGTCTACATTGCGCATATCACCGCTTTGCATGATCTCCTTGTGGAAGGCAAAGCAAGCGTCGAGGCTCTGTGGCGTATGTCCACCCTGACTGAGCTCTAGGAACTCGCGCAGCTTAGCGCGGTAGTCGGGGTGTACACACTTCTCGATGATCTCGTGGGCACGCTGCTCGGGGCTCTTACCACGGAGGTCAGCCACGCCGTACTCGGTTACGAAGATCTTCACAGAGTGCTCGCTGTGGTCGTGGTGCGATACCATAGGCACGAAGGCCGAGATCTTACCATCCTTGGCCGTCGAGGGCGTCGTGAAGATGCTGATGTAGCCACTACGGGTGAAGTCGCCCGAGCCACCGATACCATTCATCATACGTGTGCCGTTGACGTGTGTAGAGTTTACGTTGCCGAAGATATCCGCCTCTAGGGCTGTATTCATCGTGATAACTCCTAGACGACGTACTACCTCGGGGTTGTTTGAGTACTCCTGTGGACGTAGCAGTAGCTTATCCTTGAAGAAGTCTAGCTCCTCGTAGATCCCCTCTAGGACGGGGCGGCTTACCGATAGCGAGCAACCACTGGCGAACTTACAGCGTCCCTTGCGCATCAGCTCAATCACGGCATCCTGGATTACCTCTGTGTAGACGTTGAAGGCGGGTATATCTTCGTTGTCCCCTAGGGCTGCGAGTACAGCGTTGGCGATGTTGCCCACACCGCTCTGGATGGGGAGGAAGTCGGCAGGGATACGCCCAGCACGCATCTCCTCGACGAGGAAGTTGGCTACGTTGGCACCGATAGCGCGCGTTACATCGTCTAGTGGGGCGAACTCACCATCCTCGGCAGGCTCGCTCGTACGTACCACGCCAGCAATCTTAGCGGGGTCTACCTTAACGAAGGGCTGACCCACACGGTCGGCAGGGGCATTGATGCCTAGGTCCTTGCGGTAGGGAGGGTCTAGTGGCTCGGCGATGTCGTGGATACCACGTATTTCCTTGGGGTGTCGGTCGTTGAGCTCTACCAGAATCGTCTTGGCCATACGGCAGATAGTAGGCAGGATACCCACACCGCTAGTAGGTACGATCTCGCCATCCTCAGTAACGTCTGCAGCCTCTACGATAGCCACATCTACAGGGCCTAGGAAGCCATAGCGTAGCTCCTGTGGGAGGAGCGAGAGGTGCATATCGAAGTAAGGAGCCTTGCCACCATTGAGGGCACTGCGCATATCCTTATTAGACTGGTAAGGCGTGCGAAACTTAACGGCATCCGCCTGAGCCAAAGCACCATCGAGGTGTGGGCCAGTACTAGCGCCAGTGAACATACCTACCTTAAACTCACGTCCGGCAGCATGCTCGGCTTCGGCACGGCGAGCGATCGCCTCAGGGATAATCTTGGGGGCACCAGCGGCCGTAAAACCACTGAAGCCAATGTTGTCATTGTGCTGCACGAAGGCAGCAGCCTCGTCTGCTGTGATAAACTTCAGAGCCATAATTTTAGTGTCTTCTATGTGATGTCCTAGCTTTGGACTATGTTTATTTGGCATCAAAATTAAGTAATTTATTCGATAATCGAAGCCTAGGGTTCTCACTAGGCGAGCTAAGGTCATTACAGGGTCAGAGGCTGTTTGGGACAGTGTGCTGTATAATACCAAGTCAATAGGGCCGGTGAGAAGAGTTTCTCACCGGCCCTATTGACTTCCGAACGGCACCTTAGGCTAGATGCCTAGCTCAGCATAGACCAGAGCTTGAGGGCGAATATCTTGAGCTTCGCTTTGGGGCTAAGTCTGTTCTTCCCAAAGATATCGGCTAGGCTCGCCTCCCGCAGGCAGGACTTGGCCATCTGTACGACCTTAACCTTAGAGCCTCGGGCTTTAATTTCGGCGACACAAGCGTTCGCAATACGTCTATAAAACTCCGCCCGTACCACCCTCAGGTCTGGGTGATGTTCGCGTAGTAGTCGGATGATCTCTGTCTGTGCCAGCATAGAGTCGTGGCTGTGCTTCTCTGTCCAGTTTAGCTTTTGCTCACTGTGTATGTAGTAGCGATAGGCTCCTGTATGCGTAAAGGCCATCTTATTCACCCGCAGCATAACCTCCAATAGTAATAAATTATCCTCGAAATAAATGCCGGGGAAATATCGAATCTTTAGGAAAAGATTTGACCTGAAAATCTTATCCCAGTTAACCCAAGTAAGACCATACCTTTTATAAGCCCAACTCGAGACTATCTTCTCTTGTCCACTAATACTATCCAGCGTGCCGTCGAGCCATTCTTCTCTATGCGTCGCATACCCCCAAGTAACAGGGAACTGGACTATATCTAGCTCTGAATCCTCTTGCATTAAGCGAACAGCATCAGCGTAGGTGCATGGTTCTATCGCGTCATCACTATCCATAAAAGTTATTAATTCTCCCTGAGCAATGTCTAGAGCTCTGTTACGTGCCACAGACTGTCCTCCATTCTGCTCCATCCTGATGAGCCTAATACGAGCATCCTGTTTGGCGTAGCGCTCCGCTATAGCGTAGCTGTCATCTGTAGAGCCATCATCTACTATAATAAATTCTATGTTCTTGTATTCCTGATTTAGCACTGATTCGATGCACACAGACAGGAAGGCAGCACTATTATACATTGGAGTAATAATGCTCAGGAGGGGCGCTTTGTTGTTATTCATATTAATAGTTTGCTATATGGCTGTAAGTTTCATTTCTAGGCATTTGAGCCTACGTGGTAATCGAATGTCATTGGATAGAATGGCCTCTAGCAGCTCTCGGCGGAAGACCTTATCACATATACGCCAGCTAAGCTGTTGCCCTCGGGCATAGGCTAGGGTACCATCGGCTAGGCTGTCGTCGCTGTCGAGGAAGGCTATGTAGCGTCCGCGCACATGCTGTAGCGCTAGGCTGCGGGCTGAGGATTGACCGCCGTTAGGCTTGTCGAATACCTGGATGCGCGCATCCTGTGCAGCATAGCGATGACAGATCTCTAGGCTATTGTCTCGGGAACCATCATTGACCAGTATAACCTCTAGGTCTGATACGCCTTGTTTCTTGAGGCAAGATATACAGGTGTCGAGGTGATTAGCCGCATTATAAACGGGTATGATAACGGATAGGAGTGGGCTCGTATTCATTGGCTTAATGTCCTGCTGGCAGCGTTCGGGTTATGACTTTTTTAGCTTATTTCTGACGCCCTGTAGAGAGGATGAGGCGAAGTAGTAGAGGCGCATGGAGACTTTACGGAAGCCTTCGCTCATCGTATAGTAGCAAGCGAAAAGACCGATTGCAAAGAGTAGGGTCGTCCAGGCTGCGTGCGCGAAAATGGGGATATAGCCATCGAGCTTCAGGTCGAGTTGCTGGAGGGCCAACTGGCTCAGACCGATTAGACTTATTGTCGCTAGATAAAACTTGGGGGCATTGCTAAAGAAGAGCCAGGGCGAGCGCTCGAAGCCCTTGGTATAGAGATAGTAGGGGCGCCACAATAGATGAATACCGGCCTGACTAAGGAAGGTCCCAATGAGCAAGCCATTGAGGCCATAGGTGTTACCCAGGAGAATCGCAAATAGTATCATCAATCCCCCCTCTACAAATGGAGCCCATACATCGGCAAACAGCCTGTATCCTACGATATACGAATCTGCTGTTCCTCTATTGAGATCTAGGTGGGATATGAGGCAGAATAGTGCCAGTGTAAGAGCGCTTGCTTGATATTGTTCGCCTAGCCATACCCCGACAAAGGGCGTTGCGAAGGTGAATATCCCGAACATCAGTACCCCAGAGATGAACTGCTTGAGGGCATACATCTCCCAAAAGAAGTTATACGTTTTGCCCCTGTCTCCCTCTGCTATCAGGTTCGCTGTAGCAGGGCCATCATTAGTAAAGGCCGAGTAGTAAATAGAGCGTACATTAGCTATAATATTCTTATAGTTATCGTAGAAGGTTACGCTTGTCAAGCCCACGTATTTGAAGACAAACCAAGGCGTGGCATTAGTCATCACAAAGGTGGCCAGCTGATGGATAAAGAGCTGACCCGTATTACGGATAATCTCGGGATAACGACGGAGGTATTCTCGCCCTCCTCGCAGGTTCACCTTGAGCCAAGGATACTCCTTGCGAGTAATGTAGTCTAGGACATACACACCTAGAAGAGACATTCCGAGGTCCATAGCTATCCAGTAGATATAGGGGTCAGGCACCCAGCGTAAGATAGCTAGCTGTATGAGGCTCTTGACAATGCCAGCTGTAGACATGATAGAGCTCACCTTGTAGCCCTTCTGGTCAACATTAAGGATTACACTTTTATAATTGACTGTATAGGACAGCATCGTCCCGACATAAGACACCCCAAGGGTCAGATAGGCATATAGAATAGGAGTTGTCATCCCCTCAAAAAGGGTAGGCAAATAGAACATTAGGCCTATAATCCCGAGTGTAATAACAGTAAATACCCAGCGGTATAGCCAGCCCATCAGCGAGATTATCTCATTGATGGTGGTATAGTCTTTATTGACCAGAGGCTTATGTAGTGAGGTATTGACAGCCAGACCGATACCCAGCTCCGAGAGCGCTAGCATCCCAAGCACAGTCCCTAGGGTTGTACGCATACCCATCAGCTCGGGGCCTAGCCCGTCGAGGAAAAACTTACGGGAAAGGAAGTTAATTAGGAAGGTTAGGATCATGAAGAAGATAGCCACGCGGGCATTCTTCAATGACTTACTGAGGCGTCCTTGCTCGGCCATGCTATTTCGTCTCCAATAGTTGCTTAAAAAGACCGAGCCAAGCCTGCATAATAGGCTCTAGCTGGTAGCGAGTGGCTGCTGAAGTGGCTGCTCGACCCATAGTCTGACGCTGCTGCTCGTCCTCGATAAGTCGGGATAATCGCTCGGCAAACAATTCCTTATCCCCTAGAGGTACTAGGTATCCCGTC
>CAMBHQ010000041.1 GCA_945867245.1 uncultured Porphyromonas sp. | reverse complement strand
GACAACCGCTCCTTTACGGCTAAGCTCGTCGGTACGAGGGTCTGTCCCGACGAGCTTAGCCGTAAAGGAGCGGTTGTCCTCTAGGGTAACGCTGATTTTGTTACTATTGGCAATGACGTGGTTATTCGTCATGATGTAGCCATCACTACTGATGATAACGCCAGAGCCATAGCCGACTACGGGCTGCGTCTGTGGTGCAGTGCGTGCTCGACCGCCAAAGAAGAATTCGAAGGGGTCTATACCCTGTGAGGCTACGGTCCTTTCGCCTTCGGTCTTGATGTGGACTACGGCCTTGACGCTACTTTCGGTAGCAGGCGTTAGGTCGGGGGCTGAGCCGAGATTCTGTGGAGCAATAGCGGCTGAGGTATTGACGAAGCCGTGCTCGCTGGCAGAGAGGGCTGGTGCTGTAGCATAGCGGTCCTCGCTACTCTTATATTGATTGTCTGCAAGGCTACGGACCGTTACAGCGCTAGAGGCAGCACTGACGGCAACGATAAGTCCGCCAGTGGCGATATTCTTCCAAACTTTATTCATCTCCTTAATCTATTTAATGAGGTTTGATATGATAACGAAGGTAGAGTCGATATTATTATTAATCGGACTCTATCGTAGTACAGATGCAACGAAAAGCGGAGCGAAGGCATCGAAACACCTTCGCTCCGCTCGCTTGGGATACTTGTATGTTTAGACGCCCCTCTAGTGCGCTCCTTGGAACTGCTCTAGGAAGCGCTGGTCGTTCTCCGAGAAGTAGCGCAAGTCCTTGACCCTGTACTTCAGGTTGGTAATACGCTCTATCCCCATACCGAGGGCATAGCCACTATACTTCTTGCTGTCGATACCACAGTTCTCCAGCACATTAGGGTCTACCATGCCATAGCCTAGGATCTCCACCCAGCCCGTATGCTTACAGAAGGCACAGCCCTCACCCCCACAGATATTACACGAAATATCCATCTCGGCACTAGGCTCGGTGAAAGGGAAATAAGAGGGGCGTAGACGTATCTTCGTCTCGGGTCCGAATAGCTCCTGAGCGAAGTAGAGCAGTACCTGCTTGAGGTCAGCGAAGGATACGTTCTCATCGACATATAGAGCCTCCATCTGGTGGAAGAAGCAATGCGCACGATACGAGATCGCCTCATTGCGGTACACACGACCTGGGCAGATGATACGTATCGGGGGCTGTGAGCTGTTCATCACCCTACTCTGTACGCTAGAGGTGTGGGTACGCAGTAGACTGCCGGCGACATTACCGACGAAGAACGTATCCTGCATATCTCGGGCAGGATGGTCATCGGCGAAGTTCAGAGACGAGAATACGTGCCAGTCATCCTCGATCTCGGGTCCCTCGGCAATGGCAAAGCCTAGGCGAGCAAAGATGCTACACACCTCCTGCTGTACGAGCGTCAGCGGGTGGCGTGTACCGAGCATAACAGGGTACGAGCTGCGACCCCAGTCAATGGCAGCCTCCTCGCCCTTGCTCCCGCTCTCTAGGCTGGCACGCAGGGCGTTGATGTGGTCTAGGGCAACGGTCTTGAGCTCGTTGAGCAGGGCTCCTACAACGCGCTTCTCTTCGGCAGGTACGCTCCTAAACTCCTCGACCAGGCGAGAGACCTCGCCTTTCTTGCTTATATACTTGATACGCAGGTCTTCGACCTCCTGTAGACTCGCAGCCTTCAGGCCCTTGATTTCCTCTAGTAGTTGTGCTATTCTGTTTTGCATTTCCTTATATACTTGTGCTAATGGTCGCCTAGGCTCTGGGGCTTAGCGTCCATGATACATCTCTTGGTAATATCTCTGATAGTCGCCACTGGTAAGCTCCTGCATCCAGTCCTGATGCTCTAGATACCAGCGTACAGTACGGGCTAAGCCCTCCTCGAACTGCAGGCTCGGGCGCCAGCCTAGCTCCTCTGCCAGCTTCGTGCTATCGATGGCATAGCGGAGGTCGTGCCCCGCCCTATCGGTAACGTAAGTGATGAGTCCCTCTGAGTGACTCTCGGGGCGTCCTAAGGCCGCATCCACCGTCTTGATAAGCAGACGGATGAGGTCTATGTTGCGCCACTCATTCCAGCCCCCTATGTTGTAGGTCTCGCCTACCTTACCCTCGTGGTAGATGAGGTCTATGGCACGGCAGTGGTCCTCTACATAGAGCCAGTCGCGTATGTTTTCGCCCTTGCCATAGACGGGCAGTGGCTTGCCGAGAACAATGTTGTTGATGAAGAGCGGTATCAGCTTCTCGGGGAACTGATACGGCCCATAGTTGTTGGAGCAGTTGGAGATTACTATCGGCAGGCCGTAAGTATGGTGATAAGCCCGAACGAAGTGGTCCGAGGCGGCCTTGCTAGCCGAATAGGGCGAGCGAGGGTCGTACTTAGTATCCTCGGTGAAGAAGCCTCCATCGAGCTCGAGTGAGCCATATACCTCATCGGTAGAGATGTGGTAGAAGCGCTTCCCCTGCATCGCTCCTTGCCAAGCTCGGCGTGCAGCATTGAGGAGCGTCAGCGTCCCCATTACATTGGTCTCTGCGAAGGCTAACGGGTTGTGGATAGAGCGGTCTACGTGGCTCTCGGCCGCCAAATGCAGGACACCATCGAATTGGTAGCGTTCGAAAAGTTCATCGAGTAGCTGGGCATCGCATATACTCCCTCGCACGAAGTGATGATTGGGCTGCTCTAGCAAGCTCTGTATATTCCCTAGGTTACCGGCATAGGTAAGCGCATCCAGAGTTACAATCTGATACTCGGGATACTTAGCGAGCATATAGTGCAGGAGGTTGCTGCCGATAAAGCCCGCTCCGCCTGTAATTAGTAAGCTGTGCATATTACTTGATGAGTGATAGTAGGTATTGCCCATATTGGTTCTTGGCCATAGGCTGTGCTATGCGACGTATGTCCTCGGCGCTAATCCAGCCCTTGGCGAAGGCTATCTCCTCGAGGCAAGCAACCTTGAGCCCCTGTCGCTTCTCTACGACCTCCACATAGGTAGAGGCCTGCGCCAGACTATCATGCGTACCAGTATCGAGCCACGCAAAGCCTCGGCCCAACTGCTCCAGTGAGAGCCGAGCACGCTGCATGTACATCTCGTTGAGGGTCGTAATCTCGAGCTCGCCACGGGCAGAGGGGCGCACCTCGGTAACCAAATCCACGACATCATTGGGGTAGAAATACAGACCTACTACAGCATTGTCGCTCTTGGGCTGGGTTGGTTTCTCCTCGAGGCTAATAACCTCGCCCTCGGCATTCGTCTCTGCGACGCCATAGCGCTCGGGGTCTGGCACACGATAGCCAAATATAGTGGCTCGGCCCTCGGCCTCGGCACGCTCGACGCTCCGCTGTAGCATCCCGCTGAAGCCCATGCCATAGAAGATGTTGTCCCCGAGCACCATGCAGACGCTCTCGTCCCCGATGAAGTCGCGACCGATGATAAAGGCCTGCGCTAGGCCATCGGGACTCGGCTGCTCGGCATAGCTTAGGCTAAGCCCTAAGTCCTGCCCATCACCGAGCAAGCGCTCGAAGTGCGGTAGGTCCTGAGGCGTAGATATAATGAGTATCTCCCTACTCCCCGCTAGCATCAGCGTAGACAGAGGATAGTAGATCATAGGCTTGTCATAGATGGGGAGCAACTGCTTGCTTACGCCCTTGGTGATGGGGTACAAACGTGTTCCCGAACCACCGGCTAATATAATGCCACGCATATAATGCTATTGGAATAGGATTACCTCGCCCCTATCGTCCTGCTCGTCAGATGCAGTAGGCGCAGCAGACGCAGGCGCTTCTACCATGGGCACTACCTCAGGAGCGGAGGGGATACGCTCGGTCTTGTGGCGACTACGGATACCCTCTACACGGCGTAGGTCGCGGTCTAGGGCCGTAGATTCCTCGGCTATGAGGATGAGTTCCTCGTTGTCTAGCTCCGATAGACTAAGCAATAGCGGACGGCGGAAGTGGCGGTTAGCACCATTAAGACTGCCTTTGCCATAGAATTGCTCGGCCTGTGCCGATAGCTCTTTATCACGCACAGCACGCTCTCGCTCCTGCTGCGTCTCTGGGGCACTGACACCACGGATACTGCGCTCCGTAGTCTCGTAGTCGAAACCCGCTGCTAGGATCGTTATACGTATCTCGCCTGGCTCGAGCTTATTGTCGATGTAGTAGCCAAACTTACTCTCGTAACGGTTCTCCAGTTGCGAGGTAAAGCGCTTGACGTAGGCCATCTCATCGATGCCAAACTCTTCCTGTTCGGGCGAGAAGATAGCCACCATGATGCGCGTCGCCTTGGTGACGTTATTATTGTTCAGCAAGGGTGAGTTGAGGGCCTCCTTGAAGGCCTTCTCGGCTCGTAGCTCTCCGCTAGCCTTACCCGAACTGATGATGGCCACGCCGCTATCCTTGAGGACAGTGCGCACGTCAGCGAAGTCGAGGTTGATACGACCACAGAAGTACACTAGGTCGGATATGCCCTGCGCCGCCGAGCTCAGCGTAGCATCGGCATAGGCAAAAGCCGTACTGAGGGTAAGGCCCTTATAGACATCGAGCAAGCGCTCGTTGTTGATAACGAGCAGGGCATCTACGTGCTTACGCAGTTCGTTTACGCCCTCTAGAGCACGGAATATCTTCTCCTCGCCCTCCCATAGGAATGGTATCGTAA
The DNA here is from genome assembly GCA_945867245.1 of uncultured Porphyromonas sp. Classification (GTDB taxonomy): domain Bacteria; phylum Bacteroidota; class Bacteroidia; order Bacteroidales; family Porphyromonadaceae; genus Porphyromonas. The sequence goes on along the minus strand of CAMBHQ010000041.1, from coordinate 2,774 downwards.
CAATCCCTACGGTCAGCAAGCCCTCCTCTTGGGCTATACGACCGATGACAGGGGCAGCCCCCGTACCAGTACCACCACCCATACCAGAGGTGATGAAGACCATGCGGGTAGAGTCGCCCGTAAGCTGCTGGCGGATTTGCTCGGCACTCTCCTCGGCGGCCTCACGTGCTACATTAGGCTTGTTGCCTGCACCGAGACCTTTGGATGTATTGGGCCCTAGGAGTAGCTTGTTCGCCTCGGGTATGTTACTACCAGCGAGGACCTGTGCATCCGTATTACAGAGCAGGAAGGTAACGCCCTTGACCTGCTGTGAGTTGAACATCGTCGTTACAGCGTTACCGCCACCACCGCCGACACCTACTACCTTAATAAGGTCGCTCATTTCTCCGCCCGTGAGTCCCACGAACTCGGTCTTACCACGCAAAGAGTCTATGTTGTTTGTTTCGATTGTATTCATTGCCTTAGCTGTATTAGCAGTACATCATGACCACCTTATTAAGCGTTGGATTTCTTGCTCCCGAAGATGCCATCGAAGGCTGCTAGACCTCGATTCAAGAGCCCCATAACATCGACGCCCTTCTTGGGCTTGACTGTCTCTTCTTCCTCCTCTTCGTAGTCGTCATCGTCCTCTGTATCATCGCCCTCTGTATCATCGTCCTCTTCGTATTCGTTCTCCTCATCCTCGGGCTTCTCCCACTCGTAGTTGTGCGTCTCTTCCTCCTGTAGTGGGGCTACTGTGGTAGATAGTGAGGGGGCCTCGGTAGGCTCTGTGGCAGAGCTCGTCGCTGTCTGCTGACCATCTACCTCGTCGAGGAGCGTATTCAGGGCTGCGACCTCTGTGTCCATACAGTGGACAGTCGCCATAGAGACAAGGCCTATTGCCGTATGATAGGCACTCAGGAACTGGGCTGTATCTACGCTCTCGTGTACTAGCTCGTGGCGTACCGAGGTCTGGCGGAAACCTTCGTCCGGCAGGTCTAGGCTCGGCAGATACTCATCCATATAACCACGCATCTGGGTAGCACCCCCAGCGAAGATCAGAGTATGAATGGGCGCCTCCGGAGCTAGCTCTTGCAACAAGCTAAAGATATTAGCCGTTAGCTCGCTCATACGAGCATGGATAAGGCGGTTTACATCTATCTTGAGGAAATTCCTCTGCCCTGTTCCGTTGATATTGTTCGCCGTAATCTGGTCCTGCTGGCTTATCTCTAGATTCATCGAGCCATGACGCAATTTGACCTGCTCGGCATCAGCCTCTAGCAGTTTGAGGTGTTGTAGGTCTCGCGTTACGTTGCCTCCACCGAGGGGCAAGACGCATAGAGCCGAGAGCAAGCGGTTGTGATAGACCGAGATACTCGTCGTCCCCCCACCGATATTGATATAAGCACAGCCCTGCATCATCTCGCCCTTAGTAAGGGCTACGCTAGCCTCAGCTATGGGTGCCACCAGGATATCCACGACCGAGAGGCCTAGCCGTTGCTCGAAGACATCGTAGACGCTACGCTCTATCTCGCGACGAACCGTTATAATCTGATAGCAAGCCTCTACATGTGTAGCGCGTACGCCCTTAGGCTTGCTCTCTAGTCGGCCGTCCACATAGTAGCGAGGCTCGGTGATATGTAGCACACTCTGCCCTGCATAGGTCTTCCCTAGGGCCATACGCTGTAGCTCTTGGATATGGCTCTGGTCGAGTATAATACCCTCGCCACCGAAGGTGAGCTGTGCCTTGAAGGTATGGCTACGCATCGACTGGCAGTCTAGGCCTACATAGACTCTAGCGATGTAGCTGTTTGTACAGTCCTGATTTAGTCTGTCTACTACGTAATCTACACAGGTAGCTACGTCATTGATATTGTGGATACAGCCGTGGATAATCCCCTGGCTAGGGACCTGGCAGGAAGCTATCGGATTGATACGGCCGTTAGGCAGACGGCTGGCGACCATCCCGCTGATATAGCTACTACCGAGGTTTATAACGGCAAATATTGTCTCATTCATTGCCCGTTGAGGAGTTGATTGTTTGTATTAAAGTATAGTCCTAATATGTGTTCCATCTATTCAGTCTCTGCCACCTCTGGTACCCAATTACGTGGGCGTGCCACGACTTGGTCTTGGTAAGCCAATTTGATGTAGGCATAAGCATCATCACCTGTACGAGGAAAGACCTCACGCACGAATACCTTGTACTTATGCAGCATCGTGGCGAAGTCTCTATTGGTGCCTAATAGCACCGGTGTATTGCCCAGTCGTGGGCTAAGTGTAATAGCGCCTTTAGTATCGACGTGTATCTGCCCGAAATAGTTACGCAGATAGTCATCATCCCGTAGCACCTGTAGCAGGTCGAAGATTACCGTCGTGGCCAACTGCTCGCTTACCTCCCCTGTAACGACTGGCACATAGACCGAGTAGTTGGGGTTAAGAGGGACCACGCCACGCTCGGTAGACACGTAGAAGTCTTGTCCATCGGTAGTCTGTACCCTGAAGGCTGCATCTTTCTGCCGCACCTCCACTTTCAGACGTCCCGACCCCATGGCCATATACACTTCGACATCGCTAAACAGAGGGTTCTCCCTTAGTTTACGCTCTATCGCCCCGACGTCTATAGAGTCGAGCGATAGGCCCTTGACGTTGAGACCACGGCGTCCCATCTCCTGACGCACATCTTCCTCACCCATGAAGGGCTCCTGACCAGGCTTATTGTGCATGATGATATCTATACCCTGCACTGTGCGCTTGTCTGGATGACTGCGCAACTGGTAAATCGTATAGCCTAC